>DASSOY010000076.1 GCA_035700025.1 Bacillales bacterium
CCGATTTATACGCTTCCCATAGGCGTTAAAGGAGCGGAATTCATCGCGGACAGCGATGAATTCCATAACCGAATCGTTGTCATCAGCAAGGAAGCGGATACTTTTGAAGGCGAATTCGCAAGATTTGCCGTCGACGGCAAAACGATTGGTTGGACCGCTTGCTCTGGACTGCAAGTTTATCCGTCTTGTACGCTCGATGATGCCCTATCCCGTAAAGAGCGCTGGAAGAGAAAAGGGAAACGGAAATGGCTCTTAACGAATAATAAAAGAAAACGCCGTATATCAAACAAAAAGGCTGAACAGCAAACGACTGAAGAGGTTGGCGAAGAGCGTGATATTCAAGCGCCGAAGAGCAGCGATATCAACTTCGTCAACATGGGCCGGTTGTCGCCTGAAAAGGGGCAGGACATGCTCATTCGCGCGTTTGCGGATGTTCATCGCGTTCATGAAAACAGTTGCCTGTATATTCTCGGCAAAGGGCCGCTCGAGAACGACTTGGCTTCGCTGGCGGCCGAACTCGGTTTGGACGGTTGTGTTCATCTTGCCGGTCAGCTGGACAATCCGTTCGGTTTGATGAAAAAATGCGATGCATTCGTGCTTTCTTCGCATTATGAAGGACAACCGATGGTCTTGTTGGAAGCGTTGACGCTCGGCATGAACATCGTGGCTACCGATATCGTTGCCAACCGCACCGTTTTGGAAAACGGCAAATACGGAATGCTCGTCGAAAAAAGCGTCGAGGGACTGAAAGAAGGGATGTTTTCGGTCATCAATCACAAAGGGATGCCTGCGTACCAACCGTTTGATTCCCGTCGTTACAATGAGCAAGCGATGCAAACGTTTTATGATTGTCTTAAGCGCTAACGTTTTGGTGTTGCCGGTAAATCTGACTTCCTCCGTATAGGATGGAAGGCGAAGGGAAGCCTATGGCCAGGTGAGTGTTTATGAAAGCCAATGCGGCGGAAAGAAAAAAATTTGACAAGGCGCTCGATGACATTCTTGAGTTGTTCAATGATCTCGAGGACGATCAGCCGGTCGTGCGGTTCGATGAGGCGATCGTTGAGCAGATTGGGAAAGCCAAGCGGAAATTCGGCGCGCGGGAAGTGGATACGAAAATCAACACGGTCGTACGCGAGATGCTTTCTTGGCTCGACCTGGATGAGGTGGAAGAAGAACCGGCAGCTGAGGAACAATAGCTGCCGGTTGGTTAGTTGAGCGGTTCTATGAGCGATTCGTCGTCGTTTTTCGGCGAACCGACGGCCGCAGATACTTCTTCAGCGCGCATTTTGTCTTCGGGATACGGCTCAAGCAAAGTTTTTATCCAATTGGAGTCCGTCATCTCAGGATCGAGCCATGCGGATTCGTGTTCTTTTTTTAAAATCACAGGCATCCGGTTATGAATGTCTTTCATTAATTCGTTTGGTTCGGTTGTTATAATCGTACACGATTGAATGATTTCCCCTTCCCTCTCCCAACGGTCCCAAAGGCCTGCGAAAGCAAAAGGTTCGCCGTCTTTCAATCGTATATGGAACGGCTGTTTCCGAGATCCAATCTTTTTCCATTCGTAAAAGCCGTCAGCGGGAATGAGGCATCTTCTCCGTTTGAGCAGCCGTGCATAAGAAGGTTTTTCATGGACCGTCTCCGCCCGCGCGTTGATCATTTTATAGCCGATTTTCGGATCCTTTGCCCAGACAGGAACGAGACCCCATTTCAGCATGCCCGCACGGTTTTCGCGACCATCAGAAATGACCGCAACGACATCTTGACTCGGCGCAATGTTGTATCGCGGACGAATGATAATCTTGTCAAGATTGATCAAATTAAATCGTTTGCCAAGCAAAATCGGATTTGTGAAAAGCGTGTATCTGCCGCACATAACGATCCCTCCTTACTACGGATTATAGCACGGAGAGAAACGACAATACGAGATGAAAAGAATAACAGAAAAACTCGGAACCCCTTTCATTGGATTCCGAGTCCTTTGGTTCTACATGTTTAATGCGCGTTGGGCAAGGTTGACATCGCCTTGTCGCAAAGCGGCAAGGTCGTAGGCCGGATAAAGCCCGTGACGGTACATATACAAGAATACTTTGTAATGAAAGTGAATCGCGCCGTTGAGCTGTTGGATAAACACATTGCGCAGCGAGGGGGTTGCTGTTTCCGTTATCGCAGCCGCATACATTCGAACGTCATTTTTGGCCATGCCGAGCAAAGTTCCCGCGAAGAATCCTCGGTCTCCTTTTCGTTCTTCTTCCGATTCGCGCGGTGCATAAGGTCCCACATTGTAAAAGTTAAGCAGTTGCTGCAGGTTGCGCCGGTAGTTGTTGATCGCTTCCATATAAAGCTGTCTCAGTTCAGGATCGGAAACTTGGTTGACTGTTCTTTTTAATAACATCAAATGATGGGATGTGGCGGCGACGACCTCGTGCAACTCCATCGTTTCATGCCACGCGAGCCTTTCCTTTTTTCCCTTCTTGTTCCGTTCATCGTCCATAAACTTTCCCTCCCATGAATTCGTCACTAAATCGTATTCATTTTCACGGAAAACGGGCATGTATCCACGTGAAATTGGGCAGATGTCCATGTGAGCATATCGAATGACGAATTAACGCGTTCGCGAGATAATACAACGGAGGAGAACTAGAGGAGGGATCCAGTTGAAAACGATCATACAAAACGAGATCGATCGTTACCGTAAGGCATCGTATGACATTGACCGGGAGTTCATTGAACGTTGGTCGCCCCGTTCTTTTCAAGAGAAAGAAATACCTGAAGCTTTGCTGTTCAGCTTATTCGAAGCGGCTCACTGGGCGCCGTCGGCGATGAATTTACAACCGTGGCGGTTCATTCTCGCGCGGTCGGAGGAAGATCGAAAACGATTTTATTCGTTTGTCTTCGACTCGAATCGCGCGTGGTGCGAGAAGGCACCGGTATTGGCAATAATCGTTTCGAAAAAAACGAATGACAAAGGAAGGGATAATCGAACTCACGCCTTTGATACGGGGGCAGCATGGGGATTCTTGACCCTTCAAGCTTATAAAAAAGGGTTGATCGTACATGGCATGGGCGGATTTGACAAAGAAGCAGCGCGCAAGGTCTTAAGCATCCCTAAAACTTATGAAATTCACGCTGTAGCCGCTATTGGCTATCAAGACGAAAAAGAAAAGCTTCCCGAGAAATATCAAGAGCGCGAATTCCCGTCCGAACGGAAACCGTTGAAGGAAATCGTATTTGAAGGAACTTGGCCGAAGACGAACAAAGACTGACCGAAGGGCTTCGATCAGTCGGTGAAGGTTATTTGAGTTCGAGCGGTTGATTCGCCTTTGTCGTTGCACGCTTCTTCAAGCAGAATTTGCGCTTAAACAAAACAAACTTTCTTTTAGGACTTTTGTCCTGTATTTGTAGTTGCGACTGGTACAAGTCGATTAGTTTGTCGAGTTCTTGGCTGTATTGCAAAACTTTTTTTGAATGCAATCCATGAACTTGCGCCGTTTCAATCATTTGCGCACGTTTTTTTTCGATCGCTTCCAACAACATCGAAATCACCTGAATTCTTTAGAATGGCTTGTCTTATTATCTAATACATTGACAAAATTTTAAAGGGTTTCGACGAAAGTTCTTAATTATCGACAAAAACTTTTCCGAATTTTTTTCACGATTCGGCAAAAAAATGAATCATTTGGTAAAATCGACTCATGATTGCCATGGAAACATCGCAGGAAACAAACGGCAGATTCAACAATTCATGATATAATGAGGGTGCCCTTCACCAAACAATCAAAGGGTGAAACCAAGAAGGGAAGGGATTGTTATCCTCCATGAAGAAGATTCAGGCGAATGATGTTTACGGTTCGATTCAAGAATGGGTGGTTCCCGCGGAGAAAGTGGCCAACGTGCAAATCGGCAATCCGCTTGACCACGCGTTGCTTGTCTTAATAAAAACGGGATATTCAGCGATACCCGTTCTTGACTCGTCATCGTGTTTAAAAGGGTTGATCAGCAAAACGATGATTCTCGATTTTGCACTTGGGTTGGAACGCATTGAATTTGATAAATTGACAAACCATCAAGTAGAAGAAGTGATGAGGAAAGACGTGCCTACCGTACGTGAAAACGAGGCTTTTTTGCGTGCCTTGAAACTGTCGATCGACAGCCCGTTTTTGTGCGTCATCAATGACAGCGGTTATTTTCAAGGCATTTTGCCAAGAAGCGCGGTCTTGAAATTTGTCAATCATTATTTAAGAGAAATGCAGAAAGAATTGGCTGAACATAAGTAATCACGGGAGTTGCGCGCATGACCGAAACATTCAAGCGAGCGGAGACAAAATCGAGCGCGTCTGCGGGGCATACTCGCCGCCCTTTTGTTCTCGCGTCATTGGTGATCGCAATGTTTATGGCCGCCATCGAAGGAACGATCGTGGCGACAGCAATGCCGAACATTGTCGCGGATCTTGGCGGTTTTTCGTTGTACAGCTGGGTATTTTCCGCTTTTCTGTTAATGCAGGCGGTAACGACGCTCATTTACGGTAAACTTTCCGACCTGTTCGGCCGCAAACCGGTCTTTCTGTTCGGCGTTCTCATTTTTTTGATCGGTTCGATCTTGTGCGGCTTCGCTGAATCGATGACGATGCTCATCGTTTTCCGTCTGCTCCAAGGCATCGGGGCTGGAGCGGTGCAGCCGATCGCAACAACGATTGTCGGGGATTTGTATGAGGTTCGCGAGCGCGCCAAAATACAGGGATATTTGGCTTCTGTCTGGGGAATTTCTGCGATTCTCGGTCCGCTGGCCGGCGGTTTGATCGTGCAATATTCCGATTGGGCTTATGTGTTTTGGCTTAATGTTCCGCTTGGAGTGCTCGGGCTCATCGGTGTCCTCATATTCTTTCGCGAGTCGGTCGAAAAGGAAGCGCGCTCGATCGATTATGTCGGTTCAGCGTTATGTTTCATCGTTGTGTCCTCGCTCATGATCGTATTCATCAAAAGCGGGAGCGACTGGGGGCTTGCCTCGCTTCCGACTGTTATGCTTTTATTCATTTTTGTCATAAGTTTCGGACTATTTCTTGCGTGGGAAAAGAAATTTCCAGCACCGATGATGCCGCTCTTCCTTTGGAAGCATCGACTAGTCGCTCTCGCCAACATCGCCACGTTAACGTCGGGAATGATCTTAATCGGTCTTTCCAGTTTTTTGCCTGCCTACGTTCAAGGCGTTATGGGCTACTCTGCGATTACAGCCGGATTTACGCTGACGATGTTGTCGGTCGGGTGGCCGGTCGCTTCGACGTTTGCCGGACCGATTTTTCTCAAAATCGGATATCGCAACACAGCTGTCGCAGGCGGGATCGCGCTGTTAATCGGGTCGTTGTTTTTCGTATTTCTTGATCCGGAGAATAGTCCAGTTTGGCCGGGGATCGGTTCGTTTTTCACGGGCGTTGGCATGGGGTTGACGAGTACGACGTTCATCGTTGCCGTTCAAAACAGTGTCAACTGGAAAACACGCGGGGTGGCTACGGCATCGAATATGTTTATGAGAATGCTCGGAAGCTCGATGGGAGCAGCGTTGCTCGGCGGCTTACTCAATGCGCGGCTGCGAAGTTATTTACAAGCGCACGGGAAACAGATTGACGAAAACATCTCTATCGATACCGCCAACGTGCTGCTTTCCGGTTCCCGCAACGACCCGTTTTCGGAGCAAACGCTTCAATTGTTGGAAAACGGTCTCACCGTTGGTTTGCACGCGGTATACATCGGAGTATTCGTCATTGCCGCCGGGACGTTCATCGTTACTTTGTTATTGCCGAAACTTGAAACACAGTCGAAATAAGCGCAGGGCGGCTCGCACGATGGGGAGCCGTCCTTTTTTATGTGAACCGTGAAGATGATTGTTGCCGTTTATCTGGACTAGAACCGGCTGTATGCCCATTCGTTTTTCAATCTGACATATAGAGCGAGAAGGAGATTTTCCACCTCTTCTTGCGGGCGGGATGCATTGAAATCGATGCCGACTTTCGGGAAAAGAATCGCGGCGACCTGGTTCGTCAATTGTTGGCGTTCTTTCGCAGGCAGCTGCAGCAGACGGTCGCTGTATGTTTTGATCAATTGCCAGTCTCTTTTGTCCAATGTTTGGAGAAAACGTTCTTCGATCGACAGGTCGCCCACGGACTGCGCCTTGCGGAGGATCTCTTTTTCGATTTTTCGCGACGAATGATTCAGTTTTGCTTTTCTTTCATAGACGACCATCGTACCGGCCGCCATGTCGCCGAGTCTTTGCTGTTTGCCGTGAAAGAAAACGATGATCATGCCGAGCAAATATGCGAACGGAAGCATGTCGACGATGCGAAGCAAATTGCGGATTAAGCCGGAAAGCAGCGTAATGCTGTGACCGTTCTGTTGAATGACGCGAATGCCTACCCATCGTTTGCCGATCGTTTTTCCGGCAAAAAAGAATTCGCACATGAAAAAGTAGCCCCAATACAGGACGAATTGCAAAATCAAGAAAATGGCGATCGGAACGTCACTGCCGATGAATTCAGCCGGATACTGATCGTATAAAAGAAAAAGAAACACTAACAATAATACATTGACAGTCGTCAAAATCAACTGGTCGATGATCATCGCCGTTGCCCGGCTGCCGATACCAGCGAGCCGAAATTGCAAAGATACGAATTCCGGTGTTTTGATTTCCTCAAGCTCTTGTTTCATTGCGATAACCCCCAAGGATGGCAATTATAGTATAATAAGATCAGCAGATGACGATGAAACGGAAAAGAGGCTGCTCATGAACGTCAAACAATTCATTAAACAACATCGCGACGACTGGCATGAACTCGAGCAACAGCTTTCGGCTTTTCATAAAAAAAGACGAAAAGGGAAGGGGCGCGACATCGACGAATTCGCCCGTCTTTATCAAAAGACGGCCAGTCACCTGTCTTACAGTCGAACCTATTTCGCCGATGACGAGGTGACAGCGTACTTGAACGGTCTCGTCTCCAAATGCCACAATTTGTTGTACAAAGACCAAGTGACGAGTTTGAAGCAGTTCAGGCATTTCTTCGGCACCGCATTCGTCGGATTGTTGCTCGAACAATGGAAGTTTGTCGTCGCGGCCATGATGTTGTTTTTGATCGGCGGGTTCGCGGCTTTCTTGTCCGTTTGGAACGATCCGCTTAACCTATACACCCTCTTGCCTTCAAACATTTCCCAAGCTGTCGATCCCGGTCATCTCGGCCGGGATCCCGAATCGGTGAATGCCGCGATAATGTCGGCAGAGATCATGACGAACAACATTCAAGTGGCGATTCTGTCCTTTGCCGGCGGCATCACATTCGGCTTATTGACCGTTTACTTGCTTGTCTATAACGGCATCTTGCTTGGCGCGCTTGCCGCCCTGTTTTGGCGCGAAGGGAAAGCTTATGAATTTTGGGCATATATCGTGCCTCATGGCATGGTCGAATTGACCGCGATCTTCATCGCCGGCGGTGCCGGACTTCTCATGGGTTACAAATTGTTTGTTCCCGGCCGCTATTCACGGTCCTTCCAATTGAAGCGACAGGCGAAACGATCCGTCCAATTGTTGCTCGGAACCATCCCGTTGTACGTAATCGCAGGGACCATCGAAGGGTTTATAACACCCTCCGCCCTTTCGCTTGAGACGAAATACATCGTCGCCTTTTTGACGGTGATCGGATTGCTTTTGTATGTTTTGAGCGGAAAATGGCTGCTTCGCAGCCATCGATCTACAGCAAACCTTGATTCATAATATGCACGTAATGCGAAACGGCGGCAGCGGCCAGCCCTTCTTCTTTTGCCTCCGCCATGATGAGTCCTTGTTTTTGCCAGTTTGTTTTTCGCTTTTTGATCAGTTGCCGTTGCTGTTGGGCGATGCTTTTCACCATTGATTTCCATACATTTTCCGGATATAGTTTGGTCATCGCCGCCAATGTCTCGTCTTCGATGCCGACCAACACAAACAAATGCCTTCTCCTTAACCGCTTCAAATACAAGAGTCCGCTTTCTTCGTGAAGAAACGTAGAAACGTCGCTGAACAAGAGAAGCAGGCTTCGTTTTTTTTGATGCGTTTGTACGTAATGCAGTACGGCAGGGTAATTGGACTCAGCCTCATCGACCTCGAGATCGTAAATCGCTTCGAGAATCTTTTGCAGATGGTCGACTCCTTTTGCGGGAGGGACGTACCGTTTAATGTCTTTCGAAAAAGCGAGGACGCTTACAGCATCTCCGTTTTTCAATGCGGCTGCGCTGATGGTCATCGCTGCCTCTAACGCCTTTTCGAGACGGTTACCTTTTTCAAGCTCGGCGCCCATCATGCGCCCGCAATCGATCATGACGGTCAATTGCTTGCCGTGCTCCGGTTCGAATTCGTTCATCATGATTTCATGTTTTTTCGCCGTTTGCCGCCAGTTGATCTTGCGAGGATCGTCCCCGACAACGTAAGTCCGAACTAAGGAAAACTCGCCTTCTCCTTTTTTTCTTTTGCGGATGCTCACCCCTTCTTCCGTCAAAAAACGTTGCGGATCCGCTAAGTATTGTTTCGTTTCCGTTAAATCGGGAATGACTTTCACTTCGTTGAAAAGTTCCGCCGTCGTCTGTTTTTCCCACAAACCGAGAAATCCCTTGTAACGGACGTATAATTTCTCAATAACGTATTTGCCCCTGACCGGTGCTTTCGTTTCATAAGAAACGACGGCGGTGGTTCGTTTCCTGACAACAGCAGTCATTGGGAAATGGGTTTCGAACGACTGCGGCAACCCATCGAGAAATCGAAGCTCGCAAGCGTGCGAAGAGTCGTTGGATACTGAAAGTTGTATTGAGTAGACGAATCCTCGTTCCATTCGTTCGGGCATCGTTCGCTTGAAAAGGAATTGGTTTTTTTTCGGGGATAAGAATAAATCCGCGAAGCTGACTCCGAAAAAGACCGCATTGACGAGGATGACCGATGTCGGCGTTGCGCCGGCAAGCGTCAAAAATACGACGGCACATGAAAAAAACGCGAACAATGCCAACATCCGTTTTGTCGGCAAAATGCCTCTATCTCGGAACAGGAATCGCGCCCACAAGTTCTTCAATGATTTCGTCAACAAACACACCCTCCAATTCCATGTGCGGCACGGGTTGTATCCGGTGACGCAGCGCCGGTTTTGCTACGATTTTTACGTCGTCGGGGGTTACATAATCACGCCCGGCCAAAAAAGCCCACGCTCTAGCCCCCTTGCCGATCGAAATGGCTGCCCTCGTGCTCGCTCCAAATTGGATGGAATCGGAGACTCTCGTCTCGCGAACCAATTGCATGATGTAATCGATGATATCGTCGCTCAACGTAACCTTTGCGATTTCGCTGCGTGCCGCCTGAATCGTTTTTATATCGATGACGGCTTGTTCGGCACTTTGGGCAAACCGGTTTTCCATCACATGTTTTAAGACGTCTTTTTCTTCCTCAAGGGAAGGAAAATCGACGCGCAACTTGAATAAAAAACGATCTTGTTGAGCCTCGGGAAGCGGATAGGTGCCTTCCATTTCAATCGGGTTTTGCGTCGCGACGACAAAGAACACTTCCGACAACCCATACGTAGTATCTTGAATCGTCACTTGTTTTTCTTCCATCGCTTCCAGCAAAGCGGCCTGTGTTTTCGCCGGCGTCCGGTTGATCTCGTCGGCGAGCAGCAAGTTGCAAAAAACCGGCCCTTTCAACGTTTGGAAGGCACCTTCTTTCATATTGTAAATGACGCTTCCCGTAATATCGCTCGGCAAGAGATCGGGCGTGAACTGAATCCGTTGAAAACTTCCGCCGATTAACGCGGCGAGTGTTCTCGCCATCTCGGTTTTGCCGGTTCCGGGCACCCCTTCGATCAATACGTGGCCGTCCGCTAACAACGCGGCCGCCAACAACCGCAAGTTCATCGATTGGCCTAATACGCGCTTCTCGTACTGTTCCAGCATGGCCAAACATTCGTCTCTCATTCTTTCTCCACCTCTTTCCTTAACCGTTCCATTCTTTTCGACCAAAGCAAGTATTCTTGTTTGTTGATTCGCTTATTTTCCAAAATGGCTGCCAAACCTGCGAGAAACCCGTGAATCTCTTCAGAGGTTCGGTCGTTCCACTTAGTTTCAAGATGTTTGGCCATGTCCTTCCAAGGTTTCCGGTAAGGAACGGCCCATCTTTCTTGCAGCAAAGATTTTATGTAATCGGCTTGTGTCGCAAACGCGTCAAAATACTTCCGCTCTCTTACATACCAGGCAGCGAGGGCGCGTATGCGTTCATGACTGTAGCGAACCGTCTCTTCGCGCGGCACGATGACCGGACCAAACCGTTTTCCGGCAAACCAAAGCCCAATCATTGCGAACAGCACCAGCTGAAATCCAGCAGCCAACAGCCAACTTGGATACGCATGGAAAACCGAAGGCGTTTGCGTGAAACCGTGACTGTATTCATCAAACAAAATTTGATGCGTCCCGGCGCCGGCTTCGTGCAGCAAATAAAAAACAAGCACTAAGTGATCTTGTTTCAGCAGCTTACCGTTCGTCATCCAGTCCGGCGCGACGGCGGCAACGAGTTGTCCTTTTCCATACGAACGTTTTACCGCGATCGTACCGGCACCGTCATACAGCAAGACGTGGTCGGACTCGTTTGCCTGAATTCGCACGGAAGAGTGAACGGAGGCGTGGTAACGATCGCCGTTCTTGTTGTAAATAAGTCGGTCATCGGCCGAAGATTCAGGCACCTGTTCGGTTCTTAACCCGAACTGACCGGCGGGGTTCGAATGCAGGAAAAGAATTGTATTTCCTTTTTTCATGAAGGCGATGTAGCCTTGCTTCTCGTCTTTTTCCGAGAAGGCGTACGGACCGATCATGATGAGCAGCCGGTTCGATCCTTGTGCCGGCAAAAACTCCGGTGGATACGACCACCTGTCGACATTCCTCTTTTCGGCCAAATACGTATAAATCGCTTTTGTTCCGGTAAGAGAAGGAGAATGAGAGTCGTAGTTTCGATACGCTTTCGGTTCGTTCGTCACGACAAAATAACTGGCTGCCAGGAACAAGAACAGAAAAACGACGAGCCATAGCCATGTTTTTTTCGTTTGCGACTGAATTTGCACAGGGTCCGACCCCTCCTTTTTCCGCGGGTTTGGCATTGCGGCCGTTTTAGATGGTCGACTTGGATTCTTCTCCCTCTGCAAGCCATTTCAAAACATCGTTTCGATAGCGTTCGCATTCTTCTTTGGAAATCATCCGATAACCGTAAAACACTTCATCAAAGAAAAGTGCGAGTTTGTTAAAGGCTGAGGCGAGTCGGCCGTTGATGTTGCGCAGCTCATCAAAGTATTCCCCATTCGTCTTCCAGCTTCTGGCTGCGAGCCACTCTTTTTCGTGGCAATGAAGCAGTAACGCAAGAAACAAATGACGGACGGCGGAAGCGAATTGTTCTTCCGCTTCTCGCTTCTGCGCTTCCACCAAATGTTCGCGGACGGACAAGTCGGTTTCCGTCATCGATCCTAACAGTTGCTTTTCTCGAAACCTCCGCTTTCTTTGAAAGGTACGAACCGCGAGAAAAGCGAGGATCGCGAGCGATGCAAGCAGCACGCCGATGACGGAATAGAGGATGCCGGTCGCGACACCGTCGGATGGTTCAATGGAGGGCATTACGTTCGATAATTGGTCAAGGATCCAAGCAACAGCGCTGTCCCACCAATCTTTCAGCACATTTTCATGATCATTCCGATAAATGCGATATTCTCGTTGGCTCAAGATCTTTTGTAATTCCGTTCGCGCCTGATCCACATTCGGCATTTCCACATCACCCGGCCGTTTTTATAGTGAAAAGATGAATCGAGCCCCCGCACACCCTGTCGTCAATCGTAATTGGCGATCATTTCTTTCAAATCGTCGGCATCGTATCTTGCTTTTAAGTCGAAATAGATAACGCTGTATGCGACGAACATGACCATGTCGAGAATCAATCCGACGAGACCAATGATCATCGAATACAAAACGCTGTTTCCTAACAACAAAATTAATGAGCCTTCGACAGCGAATTGAACAAGCATGGTGAGTAAAATAACAACCAAGAACAGTCCGAATGTCCGCCATGTCTGTTTGCGCGTCAACTGCCAACTTCTCGACAATCCGGGAGCGGTTTTGTCAATCACGACGGCTCCGAGAAAAAGACTCAAGCGTGTGAGCAGGAGCATTATGAAAAGCGCCGCCGCCAATAGTAGAACTACGCCGAGGATGATGCCGATGACAGGAAATGCTGTGAAGGTAAGCGCGGAGATTCCGGAGATCAACAGCACGAGCACTACGGTTGGGACACATAAGATTCCGGTAAAAATGAGGCCGAACAGCAAATAACTTCCTATGATCGGCCAAAACCGCGAGAAAGCTTGTTTGATCGCTATTTTCGGCGAAACGGACGCATTGTCCTTCAACCTCCCGAGGAAAACCAAATAAGCGCCTTGAGCGACAGGGTACAAAAGCATCGAAGCAAACCCTAAAACAATTGTCAACACGACTAGACCGGCGTTGACGGAATCGGGAGTTGTGAAAAACGAGGTGACTCGGCTTTTCCAAAACCCCCCAGTAGTATCAACCGTGAAAAAACTCGTGCCAGACAGCAACGAGACGATCGCCTCCAACAAGTAAATCGGCCCGAAAAGGACGAGCGTGATCAGAAACAATTCGGAAAAGCGGTTTTTACACAATCGAAACGTTTGGTCGAGCACTTCGCCAAATCGCTTCGGCTTGCCAATCCATTCATTCATTCGATAACCCCCAATTTTCTGCAAGATCATCTCTATATTACCAGAATTCGAGCCATTTTTTTGATTTTTCGCGAATAAATGTTAGAAAAAACGGCTCTCGTTTTACAAGAGCCGTTCATTCAGCATTTTTCAAGCATTTCGATCCGGTTGCCGAAAGGGTCGAAAAAAGAAAAGCGTTCCACCCCGGGGACCGGAGTTTCCTCTTGCGTCCGGACACCGCTGCGGATAAGATGCTCCTTTGCCGCGCGGACGTTGCTCACTTGAAAAGCAGGATGGGCTTTGCCTTTTTGCTTTGGTTCCTCCGTCCCGATATGAAGTTGAACATCCGCCGCTTCAAACCATAAACCTCCGTTTTTCAGCAAAGCTTTCGGCTTAGCGATTTCTTTTAACCCGAGCACTCCGGCGTAAAAGACTCTCGCTTCCTCTTCGGCACCGTTTGGAATACAGACTTGTACGTGATCCAATTTCACGAAATGGATGGACAATCTATTCACCCCCTCACGAGTTCAATGACCACCTGGGCGATCAAAAGAACCATAAACCCTCTCAGGATCCATTGCACTTGTTTTCCGGAAAGGTAACGGGCGACCTTTAAGGCGAGCTGAGCTCCGACGACCGATCCAAGTGTCAACGGAATCGCCAGCGTCCACAACATGTCGCCTGAAACGATGAATACGACGGCCGCCGCCGCCCCGCTCACGAACGTGCTGATTTGCTTCAACCCGATGGCAAAGAGGTAAGGAATGCCGTCGCGAAGCAATAGTTGCATAAGAATTGTTCCTTGCCCCGGTCCAAAAGCGCCGTTGTACAAACTCGTCGCAAAAATCGTTCCGTACAGTTTTTTTGAAAACCGATGCTTGCCGCCGTTGAGGGCTTGCTCTTTTTTCTTTAAAAAAGACAGACCAAATGCGAGCATGAGCAAGATCACCGTGACTCCTTTCAACGTGCTCTCGCTTAAAACAGCAGTGATCCATCCGCCGCATAGGCCCCCGATGACGGCGAGCGGAGCGATTTGTACGATCTGGCGGAAATCCGCCTTCTTTTCTTTGACGAGTGTCAAAAATCCTGAAAATGATCCGATCGTCGTCGACATTTTGTTTGCTGCGATCGCTGCATGAACCGGATAGCCGAGCAGCAGCATCGCCGGAAAACTGATCAAGCCGCCGCTTCCAGCCAGCGTTCCAACGAATCTTTGGCCAATGCCGATTATGAATAACAACAGCCATTCCATCGCGCTCACCTCGCTACTTCTTAATGATAGCGCGATTTTCTTGATAAAAAAATGATATGATTATTATAATATGCAATAAGAATCCCTTATAGGAGGGTGGACGGGATGCAACTTGCGGAATTAAAAATTTTGTCGGTGCTCGCGGAGGAAAGAAATATGCGCAAGGCCGCGGACCGCTTGTTCGTGTCGCAACCGGCTTTGAGCCAGCGGCTGCAATCGATCGAACGCGAATGGGAGACGCAAATCTTTTTGCGTTCGAAGAAAGGGTTGACGATTACGCCGGCGGGCGAGAAAGTGATCGCGTATGCGAACGAGACATTAAAAAGGGAAGAACAAGTGCGCGAGGAAATCTTCGCACTGGATTCGAAAGTGTACGGGACGTTGAAATTGGCGGTCGCATCCGCCACAGGACAATATTGGCTGCCGCGCATGCTGAAGCGTTATGTCGACCGTTTTCCGCAAGTGAAAATTTCGCTGGTCACCGGATGGAGCAGCGAAATTTTGAGCCGCATGTACGAGGATGACGTCCATATCGGCATCATCCGCGGCAATCCAGAGTGGAAAGGCGAGAAGCAACATTTGTTTTCCGATCCTTTATATCTCGTCGACAAGACGATCCGGTCTTTGGAAGGCTTGAGCCGGACGGACAAGCCTTTCATTCAATTTCGCAGTGATTCTACGTATTATCAGCAAATTCAAGATTGGTGGCACATGCATTTCTTGTCGCGCCCGGATCGAACGATCGTTGTCGACCAAATCGAAACGTGCAAAGAAATGGCGGCGCACGGCATCGGCTACGCGATCTTGCCGAAGGTCAGTTTAACCCCGCAAGACACCGATTTGCACAAAATTCCGCTGCTTGACCGGCAACATCAGCCGATTCAGCGAGAAACATGGCTGTTGACCCATGAACATTACGGAAAGTTGAAACAAGTGCAGGCGTTCATCGACCTCGCCGGGGAAAGATAGTTCCCGTGGACTTGGTGCTCGATTTTCGATACGATGGAGAAAGATGAGCGTTGCCCATAATGAACGAACTGGAGGAATGGAACGATGAAAATGATGGATGCGAATGAAATCATTTCCTTTATTCAAAACAGTGAGAAATCCACCCCTGTGAAAGTATACGTGAAAGGCGATTTGCAAGGCGTCGACTTTGGAGAGCATACTCGCGCTTTCATTACGAACGGCGTCGGCACGCTGTTCGGCGAATGGAAAGAAATAAAGCGCGCACTAGAGGCGAACCAGGACAGGATCGATGACTATGTCGTTGAAAACGACAGGCGCAATTCAGCGATTCCGTTGCTCGACTTGAAAGATATTCCGGCACGGATTGAGCCAGGTGCGATCATTCGCGATCAAGTCGAAATCGGCAAAAATTGCGTCATCATGATGGGCGCAATGATCAATATCGGCTCGGTCGTCGGCGAAGGAACGATGATCGACATGAACGTTGTGCTCGGCGGGCGTGCAACGGTAGGGAAAAATTGCCACATTGGGGCCGGCGCCGTTTTGGCCGGCGTCGTTGAACCGCCGTCGGCAAAGCCGGTAATCGTTGAAGATGAAGTCGTCGTTGGCGCGAACGCGGTCATTCTTGAAGGAGTGACAGTCGGACGCGGGGCGGTCGTCGCTGCCGGTGCGGTCGTGACGGAAGACGTGCCGGAAAATGCCGTGGTGGCGGGTACGCCGGCGCGGGTAATCAAGCAACTCGATGAACAGACGCGTAAGAAGACGGAAATCAAGCACGAGCTCAGGCAACTGAAAGAAGATTAAAGGAGCGGACCGCCTTGACCGATTGGCAAACATTGGATCGCAACTATTTAATGCCGACGTACAGCCATTTGAAGCTGCCGATTGCGATCGAACGCGGCGAAGGCAATTATTTGTACGATACGAACGGCAACCGTTATCTCGATTTGTTTGGAGGACTGGCTGTCAATATCATCGGCCATTCGCATCCGGATGTCGTACGTACGTTGAAGGAGCAAGGAGAGAAGTTTCTTCATATTTCCAATATATACTTGAACCCGCCCGCCATTCGGCTCGCCGAGAAACTCGTCAACCATACGATCGCTGGAAAAGTGTTTTTCACGAATTCCGGAGCCGAAGCTACGGAAGCGGCGATTAAATTGATTCATAAATGGCGCATGAAGCATGACAAGGGAAGGGACGGAATTGTCGTGCTTGAGAAAAGTTTTCACGGAAGGACGCTCGGCGCGTTAAAATTGACGCGGCAGCCCGGCGTGCAGCAAGATTTTCCACAGCCGGCCTTCGACGTGTTGGAAGTGGAGAAAGAACGTCCCGATTGTTTGGAAAGGTTGTTTCGCGAGAAACAGCCGCTGGCGATTTTGCTTGAACCGGTACTCGGATCCGGAGGCGTATACCCGCTCTCGGAAACGTATTTGCAAGATGTGGAGCGGCTTTGCCGCCAATACGACGTACTGTTCGGCCTCGATGAAATTCAAACAGGCGTTGGCCGGACCGGCCAGCTGTTTGCCTACCAGCATGCCGGGGTAACCCCGGATTTCATCTTGTTTGCGAAGGGGATCGGCGGCGGTTTGCCGCTTGGCGGACTCGTTGCCGGCAAAGGTTTGGACGAGGTTTTCGGACCAGGCGACCACGGCACGACGTTCGCACCGTCGCCGCTCAGCGCGGCACTTGGTGAAACTGTGCTCGACTTGTTGCTGGATGAAGGGTTGCTTGCGAAAGGACGGGAGCGTGCGGCTGTATTGCATGAACGGATGCATGACTTAAGGCAAGCGATGCCGAATGCAATCGCAGCCATTCGCGGAAAAGGCATGATGCTCGGGATTGTGTTCGCAAAAGACGCTTCGTTCGTGAAGGAATTGCGAAACCGCATGGTTGACAAAGGGTATTTGATCGACGTGACCCAGCAAACGATCATAAGACTGCTTCCGCCGCTTACGCTGACGGTAGAAGAAATCGAATCGTTTGTCGCTGCGTTTCGGACGACGATTGAGGAGTTGATGCAATCATGAGTATGGATTTTGTCCAGATCCGCAGACAACTGCATCAAATCCCCGAACTTGGCTTTGCGGAACATAAGACGCAAGCGTTTTTGCTTGATTATTTAAGGACGCTTCCTCCGAACCATTTGCAGGTCGAAACGTGGAAAACGGGAATTTTTGCGAGAATTTCCGGGAAAAAGGGAACTAGAACGATCGCGTGGCGAACCGATATCGACGGGCTGCCGATCACTGAAGAAACGGGCCTTTCGTTCGCGTCCCGGCATGACGGAAAGATGCATGCGTGCGGACACGATTTTCATATGAGCATCGCGCTCGGCGTGCTTACTCATTTTGCTCATCATCCGCCGGACAACGATTTGCTGTTTCTTTTCCAACCGGCCGAAGAAGGTCCGGGCGGGGCGAAGCCGATGATGCAAAGCGAGACATTCCAGAAATGGAAACCTGATGAGATTTACGCCTTGCACATCGCGCCGGAGTATCCGGTCGGAACGGTGGCTGTCAAAGAAGGGTTGTTGTTCGCGAACACTTCCGAGTTGTACGTCGATTTAAAAGGAAGGGGAGGGCATGCCGCTTATCCGCACAACGCCAACGACATGGTGGTTGCCGCAAGCCATCTCGTTACGCAACTGCAAACAATTGTGTCCCGTAACGTTGATCCGCTTGACTCCGCGGTCGTTACCATCGGCAAAATCGAAGGCGGCACGCGCCAAAACGTCATTGCCGAAAACGCGCGGATCGAAGGGACGATTCGCACGCTGTCGCACGAAACGATGGCGGCGGTCAAAGAACGAATCGAAGCGCTCATTCAAGGCATTGAGCGCGGATTTGCCTGCCGGGCGGAGATCGATTACGGCTCGAATTATTACCAGGTGACGAACGACGGTGCGTTGACCCGGCAATTTTTAGCTTATTGCGATTCCGTTTCTTTCATTTCCCCGGAAATTTGCGGAGAAGCGATGACTGGGGAAGACTTCGGCTATTTTTTGAAAGCGATCCCGGGCATGATGTTTTGGCTCGGTGTTGATTCCGCATACGGATTGCATTCCGCGCAATTGAATCCTGATGAGAAGGCGATTCCGTTGGCCATCGATTTGATCAGCGGTTTCTTGGCAGACCGTGATGCGAAATAATGACGGGGACGTCTTTCCAACCCGAATAAGGTAACGGCTGGCTGGACAAGTTAACGATGAAAACCAATTGCAGAAAGGTGATGGGAAATGGCCACCATTGGCGTGGAAGAATCGTTGACGGACGTTCGCGAGGCGTTGGCGGACAGAGGCTATGAAATCGTTGAGTTAAAGACGGAAAACGATGCGAAAGGCTGCGATTGTTGCGTCGTTACCGGGCAAGACGTAAATGTCATGGGCATTCAAAACGTCGTAACCGAAGGATCGGTGATCGACGCTCGCGGAATGAATGCCGAAGAAATATGCCGGCGCATCGACAACCGGTTGAAATAACGAG
This sequence comes from Bacillales bacterium, assembly GCA_035700025.1. Taxonomy (NCBI): domain Bacteria; kingdom Bacillati; phylum Bacillota; class Bacilli; order Caryophanales; species Caryophanales bacterium. The sequence continues at coordinate 18,456 of DASSOY010000076.1, forward strand.
GAGGGACAGCATAGCGGCTGTTCCTTTTTTGCTTGCCTCGTGTTATCATCCTCGAATAAGGGTATACATAGAAAACGAATGTTTTCGTTAAGGAGGTGGAACCCCCGCGCGGGGAACAGCGTTGACTTCCATTCATCTCGTTGTATTTTTCATATTGCTCGTTTTGACGGCGTTTTTCGTCATCTCCGAGTTTTCCATCGTCAGGGTTCGCCGCGCCCGCGTCGAATATTTGAGTTCGACGAATCAAAAGCGGGCGTCCGCCTTGAAACAGGTCGTCGAAGATTTGAATACGTATTTGTCCGCCTGCCAGCTCGGTATCACGTTGACGGCATTGGCGATGGGGTGGATTGGCGAACCGGCCATTGGCGAATTGTTTCATTCCGCGTTCGGTGTGTTCGAACTTCCGGCGATGTTGGAACGTTCGCTTGCTTCGATCGTTGCTTTTCTTATTATTACTTACATAAATGTCGTCTTTGGAGAACTCGCTCCGAAGACGCTTGCCATTCAAAAAACGGAAACGCTCGCGTTATTAGTGGCGAGGCCGCTGCTCTTTTTTCATAAATTGTCGTTTCCGTTCATTTGGCTGTTAAACTCGAGTTCGAACATTGTATCTCGCGTTTTCGGCGTCGACCCGGATGCGAAAGACGAAATTGCCCACTCCGAAGAAGAACTGCGCTATATTTTGTCAGAAAGCTATCGTGAGGGTGAAATCAATCAGTCAGAATACCGGTTCGTGAACAAAATTTTCGAATTTGACGACCGTATGGCGAGGGAAATTATGATTCCGCGCACGGAGATGACGGTTGTCTATAAAAACGAGCCTTTCAATCAAAATCTCGAAGTCATGCGCAACCATAAATTTACGCGCTATCCTGTCGCCGAAAAAGACAAAGACAGCATTGTGGGCTTGATCAACATGAAGGAACTGGTGACGGAAAACTTGGACGAAGAGATCGATCTTACCCGGTTTCTCCGGCCGACGATCACTGTACTTGAGACGATGAAAATCAAGCAGCTGCTGTTTAAAATGCAGAAAGAACGCATACACATGGCAATCTTGGTCGATGAATACGGCGGGACGGCGGGACTTGTTACGGTCGAAGACATACTTGAGGAAATTGTCGGCGAAATCCGTGATGAATTCGACGATGACGAAAAACCGATGATCCAGCAAAAAGGGGAGGACCGGACAATTATTGACGGTAAGGTGCTGATTACGGAAATCAATGCGCTTTTCGGTTTGGAAATCGATCATTCCGAAATTGATACGATCGGCGGATGGATGTTGTCGCAAACGACGCGGATCGAACCTGGAACAATCGTTACATACGATTCTTACAAGTTTCAGATTACGGACGTTGAGGGCTATCAAGTGAAGCAAATCGAAGTATCGCCGAAATAAAAACCGGACCTTAAGCGGTCCGGTTTTTGAGCATTATGCTTCTTTTTTCACATGTACTTGGTGAGGATACGGAATTTCAATACCGTTTTCGTCAAAGGCTTCTTTGATCGCTTTCAATAATTTGCGTTGAACCGCGTATTGTTCACCGTTCTTCGTTTGGGCAATCACGCGGATGACGACGTCCGAGGAGCCGAGTGTTTGAACGCCGAGTACGTTCGGTCCCTCAACGATCGTTTCGTCTTCGGCGGTGATTTGCTCGCAAACAGTTTGCAACACTTCGATCGCCCGATCAATGTTGTCGTCATAGGAGATGCCGATGTCGACCATCGCCCGCATGTTGCCGCGGGAAAGGTTGCTCACCGTCGTAATCGAGCGGTTTGGGATGAAGTGAAGTGTCCCGTCGAATCCGCGAAGTTGGGTCGTGCGGATGCCGACAGCTTCAACAACGCCGGTAAAACCGGAAGCCGTAACGACATCACCGACATCGAGCCATTTTTCCGCCAGGAGGAAGAAGCCAGTCACTACGTCGCTGACAAGTCCTTGAGCCCCAAAACCTACGGCCAAACCGACGATGCCTGCTCCGGCAATCAGTCCGCCGATCGGTAAGCCGAAAATCCCGAAAACGGCGACGATGACAAGAAAAACGAGAACATAAACGAACACGGCCAGCAACAATCTTTCCAGCGTGATCGCTCGTCCTTCTGAAATTTTCTCTTTCTTCGTCATTTGTAAGAACGTTCTTGAGATCAGTTTCTTTCCGATCGCTTTCGCGATCCAATAGCCGATCCAAATCGCTATCAATTGCAATCCAATGATCACGGTTGTCTTGATGATGTCTGCCCAATCCAAATGGTTCAACCAATCTTGCATGCGTATAATTCCCCTTTCCAGATCTGTAAGTTATTATACCCGATGCGAACGCTGTCGAAAACTGCGATGCTCGAAAAGGAGGAACGAGCATATGATTGGTTTATTTATGTCGCTTTCGGGTAAGATTAAAAAAGAAAAAGGTTCTTTGTTTAATTTAGATTTATTATCATTTGATATTGACTCAAATGTAATCTTGTATTATAATGGCTACCGGTAACGAAAGGATCCCGTTTCAGGGGAAATACATATATGGAGGGATTTCAAATGCCAGAACGCATGGTTGGAAAACAAGCTCCGCGTTTTGAAATGGATGCGGTGCTGCCGAATAAGGAATTTGGAAAAGTCAGCTTGGAAGAGAACATGAAAAACGACAAATGGACCGTGCTTTTTTTCTACCCGATGGACTTCACATTTGTTTGCCCGACAGAAATTACGGCACTCAGTGACCGATACGAAGAATTTGAAGATCTTGACGCCGAAGTGATCGGCGTTTCGACCGACACGGTTCACACTCACTTGGCTTGGATCAACACTTCGAGAGATGACAACGGTTTGGGACAGCTGAATTATCCTCTCGCCGCCGATCACAACCAAAAGGTTTCAAGAGAATACGGCGTGCTCATCGAGGAAGAAGGTGTCGCTTTACGCGGATTGTACATTATTAATCCAGAAGGCGAACTTCAATATTCCGTCGTTAACCACAACAACATCGGCCGCGATGTCGATGAAACGTTGCGCGTTTTGCAGGCTCTGCAAACCGGCGGACTTTGCCCGGCGAACTGGAAACCGGGACAAGAAACGCTGTCCGTTTAATCCATCATTTTTCGAAAAAGGTCTAACCTCGTGTTAGGCCTTTTTTTGTTTTCACCGGTCGATTGGCACCAAAAGTGAAGAACGGTGCAAGTTTTTTGATAAGGGCTTACAACGTGATGATTTTGAAGAGAAAAAATTGTGGTAATTTATTTCGGTTTCCGATATATTAATAGTTACTGTGTCGTGATGGAACGATTTCTCAGTATAAAAAGGTGGTGGGAGTTTTTTGGAGACATTTAAGCGATTGAAACAGTATTATTTGCCTTACAAACGGTATTTTTTCGGATCGATGTTTTTTCTGATGATCGTAACCGCGATTACGGTTCTTTATCCGGTCGTCTTGCAATTGGCCATCGACAAAGGAATTAAGGCCGATCATTACGAGTGGATTCCGTATCTCGCAATTGGTTTCGTCGTCATCATGATGTTAAAAGGGTTTACGGCTTATTTGCAATCATATTGGGTGAACTTGTTCAGCATCGGTGCCATCTATGAATTACGTCAAGGATTATATAAAAAATTGCAGTATTTGCCGTTTCGTTTTTACGACAACGCCCATACCGGTGATTTAATGTCGCGTTTGACGGCGGACGTGATGGGCTTCGGCAACTTTCTCGCATTCGGATTTTCACAATTGTTTCGTTTTGTCTTAATGGTAGGTTTCAGTCTCGTTATCATGTTTTCTTACTCTTGGGAATTGGCATTGATCACGTTGCTCATGACGCCCTTTTTGGCGGTGACTGTTTACCAGTTTGACAAAAGGGTTCATCCAGCATTTCGCAAAGTGAGACGTTCGCTGGCGAGCTTGAACACCCGGGTGCAAGAGAACGTGAGCGGTGTGAACACTGTAAAAGCACTTTCGCAAGAAGATTTTGAGATCGAAAGGTTCGGCAGTCAAAACTACCGTTATAAAGAAAATTATTTGTTCACTTCGGGATTGTGGGCTAAATATTTTCCGTTTATGGAATTGATCGGTGATTTGACAGTCGTGTTGTTGCTCGGTTTCGGCGGCTGGCAAGTGGCGCACGGCACTTTGAGTCCAGGCGCGCTTGTCGCCTTCTTCAGCCTCGTTTGGTACATCATGGATCCGGTGATTGAACTTGGATTTATCATCAACGCATATTCTCAAGCGAAGGCATCGGGCGAACGATTGTTGGAAATCTTGGATGAACCGGAAGACATTCAAACGTTGCCGCAGGCGATTAAGAAAGAACGTCTCGACGGGCGAGTCACGTTTGATCATGTCAGTTTGCAATACCCGAACGAAAATACGTACGCCTTGAAAGACGTTGATTTCGAAGCGAAACCGGGGCAAGTCATCGGATTGATGGGAGCGACCGGAGCAGGGAAGTCAACGATCACGCAGTTGATTGCAAGATTTTACGAAGCGACCGAAGGGAAAGTTTTGATTGACGGGAAAGATATTCGAGACCATTCTTTAAAAACGTTAAGGGAAAATCTCGGATTCGTTTTGCAAGAGACATTCTTGTTCTCGACGAGCATCCGAGACAATATCGCTTACGGCGATCCGGGCGCGTCGATGGAAAGAATTATTGATGCGGCCAAAAGGGCACAAGCGCACGAATTCATCACCTCGTTTCCGAAAGGATACGATACAATGCTCGGCGAACGGGGCATGGGCCTTTCCGGGGGGCAGAAACAGCGGATTGCAATCGCTCGCGCGTTGCTCGTCAATCCAAGTATTTTAATTTTGGATGATGCCACAAGTGCGGTCGACATGCAGACCGAATTTAAAATCCAGCGTGCTTTCCGGGAACTGATGCGCGGCAGAACGACATTCATTATCGCGCACCGAATTTCTTCCGTGCAGCATGCCGACGAAATTCTTGTCCTTGAAGACGGCACAATCGCCGAACGAGGAACCCATGAACAATTGTTGCAAAACGAAGGGTTGTACAAACGAATTTACGATATTCAATATCGCGACCGGCAAGACGTCATGCAGAATCAACGCGTCAACCAGCAGCGGTAAGGGGAGTGCCGGGTGGGTTTCAGCCCGGCGGACGGCGTCGGGACAGCCGGAGGCATCATTGCATTCCTGATCATTCGGTTGCCCCCTTCGCTGTGACGATCACCTTTCAAGAGTCGCGAATCATTAAGTAGGAGGCGGGTGTATGGCCAAATCAAATCAGATTCACAAACGCTTTTATTATAAACAAGATCAAGTGATCGAGAAACCGTTCAACTGGCAGCAAATGGGGCGGTTGCTCAGCTACATGAAACCTTACGCAAAGTCGATGCTGCCAAAATCGATTATCGCCTTGCTTGTCGCAACGGCGGTGCGGCTTTTTGTGCCGATCATTATCGGGGTGTACGCTTTCGATCATGCGCTGGCCAACGACGACTATCGATTGCTTGCATTCCTCGTTGCGGTGACGACGGCGATGTACATCGTCAACTTGTTCGCCAACCGGTTCCGGATTTTATGGACGAACCAGATCGGGCAATACGTGATCCATGATTTGCGCAAACATTTGTTCAATCATGTCCAATACTTATCCCACCGATTTTTTGATTCCCGATCCGCGGGATCGATTCTCGTGCGGATCATTAACGATGTCAATTCGCTGCAAGAATTGTTTACGAACGGGATTATCAATTTGTTGATGGACGTCGTCATGCTCGGCGGAATCGTGGTCATCTTGTTTGTGCTCAGCCCGAAATTGGCGATTGCCGTAATGATCATCATGCCGATCATGTTTTTCATTTCCACGAAACTGCGAAGGCAAATTCGCCGCGCCTGGCAAGATGTGCGCATCAAACGGGCAAAGGTTAACTCGCACTTGAACGAGTGCATTCAAGGGATTCGAGTCACGCAATCGTTCACGCAGGAAAAAGAAAACATGGAGTTTTTCACACATTTGAACACGGAGAATCGCGAAAGCTGGAGAAAAGCAACGCGCATGAACGCGGTTTTCCGCCCTTTCGTCGAGATGTCCAACGCCATCGGATCAGCCATCCTCGTTTGGTACGGGGCGCATTTGATCCAACAAGGCGATATCGGAATCGGCGTGTTCGTTTCGTTCGCTTTTTACATCGGCATGTTTTGGGAACCGATTTCCCGGCTGGGGCAAATGTACAATCAATTGCTCGTTGCAATGGCTTCATCTGAACGCATCTTCGAGTTTCTTGATGAAAAACCGAACGTGAAACAAGTCGAGGATCCTTTGTTGCTGGACAATGTGAAAGGCCACATTTCCTTCAACAACGTCGAATTCACGTATGACGATGAACGAATGGCGCTCAACGGCATCAATCTGGAAATGAAAGCCGGTGAACGAGTGGCGCTCGTCGGCCATACCGGTTCTGGAAAGTCGACGATTGCTAACTTGATCGGACGTTTCTACGATCCGACAGCAGGCAGCATTACGCTGGACGGCCGTGATTTACGGGACTATGAGCTTGAGGATCTCCGGAAAAATGTCAGCACCGTATTGCAAGATACGTTCATCTTCTCAGGATCAATCATGGATAACATCCGGTTCGGGCGTCCGGACGCAACGGATGAAGAAGTGATCGCAGCCGCGGAAGCGATCGGCGCTGACGGGTTCATCCGCAACTTGAGCAACGGTTTTCATACGGAAGTAGAAGAGCGCGGGAACGTGTTGTCGGTTGGTGAAAGGCAATTGTTGTCTTTTGCACGCGCGCTGCTGGCCGATCCGAAAATTTTAATTCTCGATGAAGCGACGGCATCGATTGATACGGAAACAGAAATCATTATTCAAAAAGCGATGGAGAAATTGCTTAAAGGAAGAACGTCGGTGTTGATCGCCCACAGACTTTCAACGATTCGCGACGCGGATAAAATTGTCGTGCTGGAACACGGAAACATTCTTGAGACGGGCACCCATGATGAATTGATGAAACAAGGCGGGAAGTATTACGAGCTTGTCGTCAGCCAATTTCAAATGATGGACGTCAGTTGATTCAAACCCCTCTTCGCGTACGAGCGAAGGGGGGTTTCTTCCTTGACGGTGTTCTCGCATAAGGATATGATAGAAACGAATTGCATATTGTCGATTAAGAAAATCGGGTTGACTCGTTTCAGCAGCGAAACGGTCATGAAAAGGGAAGTCCGGTGAAAGTCCGGCGCGGTCCCGCCACTGTAAATGGGAGCGTTCTGAAACGCGCCACTGTCGAAAGACGGGAAGGCTTCAGAACGCGATGAACATGAGCCAGGAGACCTGCCCGTTTTTTGAGCACCGACACAGCCTACGTGGATAGGGGGGTGTAGGAAGCCGCAGGAAACCGGCTTATTGTTTTGCATGCACAGGCATCTCCTCAAGGAGATGTTTTTATTTTTTTACGAAAAGGGAGAGGTTTACGATGAAAAAATGGACGGCATTGTTCCTAATCGCACTAACACTCATAGTAACGGCTTGCAGCTCTGAATCGTCAAACCCCACGAACGCTGCTGAAAAAGAAAAACAACAGGCGCAGACGGCCGTTTCGCCGTTTCCAGTAACGGTGACCGATGCATCCGGACAAGACGTCACGATTAAGCAAAAACCGGAACGGATCGTTTCCTTGATTCCGAGCAATACGGAAATTACATATGCGCTCGGTGCCGGCGACCGGGTGGTCGGCGTTTCGAAGTTCGACAACTATCCGGCCGAAGTGAAAGCCGTTGAAAAGATCGGCGGTCAACATTTCAATGTCGAAAAAATCATTTCCTTGAAACCGGATGTAGTGCTGGCTTACGAAACCCAACTCGCGAGCCATAAAGATGCATTGGATCAGCTTCGCAAGGCCGGCATTCAAGTTGTCGCCGTGAATGAATCAAGCAATTTTAAAGACGTTTATCATTCCATTACATTGATTGGGAAAGTTACGGGAACTTCCGAGAAAGCGGGTGACATCATTCGGCATATGAAAGAAACGATTGCCGGCATCAAGGCGAAGGCGTCAACCGTTTCCGACAGCGAACAAAAATCCGTGTGGGTGGAAGTCTCCCCGGCTCCAGATATATATACGACGGGTACGGGCACGTTCATGAACCAAATGCTTGAAACGATCCATGCCAAGAACATCGCCGCCGACCAAAAAGGCTGGGTCAAGTACTCGCCGGAAGCAGTCGTGAAGAAAAACCCCGACGTCATTGTGCTGACGTATGGAAATTTCGTGAAACATCCGGTTGAAAAAGTGCTTTCCCGTGAAGGCTGGCAAAAGGTTGCCGCGGTAAAAAATCATCAAGTCTATGCTGTCGACAGCGACCTCGTGTCACGGCCCGGACCGCGATTGACGAAGGGATTGGAAAAATTGGCGCAGACGGTTTATCCTAATGTTTTTCAATAATCGCTTGTTTTTTTCTTACCTGTTCGCATTATTGGTTCTGGCGGCTGCGCTCTTGCTCGGCGTTGCCGTCGGAAGCGTACCTATTCCTATTTCCGTGCTTATGAACGTTTTCACGGGTCATTCCGCCGCGGTGGATCCGGTTTACGAAAGCATCCTGTTCAACATCCGGTTTCCCCGCGTTGTCCTCGCCGGTTTCGTTGGTGCGTCACTCGCCGTTGCCGGCGCAGGCTTCCAAGGGCTTTTGAAAAATCCGCTCGCGGATCCTTACACCCTCGGCGTATCCTCGGGAGCCGCCGTCGGCGCCGTTATCGTGTTGTTTTTTCAGCTGACCATTCCGCTGCTCGGCGCGTTCACCCTTCCGCTCGTGAGTGTCGTTTTTGCGTTTGTCACACTTGTTTTCGTCCTCGCGTTTGCTCGAATCGTGAATCGCGGCATGTCGGTCGAAACGATCGTGCTGACCGGAATTATCTTCAGCTCTTTTCTCGGCTCCCTCATCTCGCTCATGATCGCGCTCACCGGCGAACAGCTTCGTTCGATCATCGGCTGGCTGCTCGGCAGCGTCGGCATGCGGGATTGGAGCTATTCATTCATGATTCTGCCGTTTTTCGTGCTCGGCTGTTTCATTCTTTTCATGAACAGCACCGAGCTGAACACGCTTACGTTCGGCGAAGAGCGTGCCCGTCATTTGGGCGTAAACGTCAGGGCGAGGAAGTTCGCTGTACTCATCGCCGCTTCGCTGCTCACCGGTGCCGCCGTGGCCGTTTCCGGCACGATTGGCTTCGTGGGACTCGTCATACCGCATCTCGTGCGGCTTGTAAGTGGATCCGACCATCGTCATTTGCTGCCGTTGTCCGTGCTCATCGGGGCTGCGTTTCTCATGATTGCCGACTTGGTCAGCCGCACAATCATCGCTCCGCTTGAACTGCCTGTCGGCGTCATCACTGCTTTGATCGGCGCGCCGGTATTTGCCTTGTTGCTGCTTAAACAGAGGAGGGGCCGCAATGCTTGAAATTCATCGATTGACCGGCGGATACCTCCACCGGGATCCCGTGATTGACGATCTTACGTTTCACGTTAAAAAAGGAGAAATGTTCGGGATATTGGGACCGAACGGAAGCGGAAAAACGACGCTGTTAAAATTGTTGACGAACGCTTTGCCCCCTTTAAAAGGGACGATTGTTTTCGATGGAAAACCGATTGAAGGGTATTCGCCCAAGCAATTGGCATGCAAAATCGCGGTTTTGCCGCAATTTGTCGATACGTCTTTTTCCTTTTCTGTGAAAGAAGTGGTAAGAATGGGGCGATATCCGCATCGCAACGGCTGGTTCGGCTCTTCAACACAAGAAGACGAGGTTCAGGTGCAACAAGCAATGAAACAAACCGGCATCGAAACTTTTGCCGATCAAGACGTCAATTCACTGAGCGGCGGGGAAAAACAACGGGTTTTTCTTGCCCAGGCACTGGCGCAGCAGCCGGAACTTTTGCTGCTTGATGAACCGACGAACCATCTGGATATCCGTCATCAGAAACAGCTGCTCGACGGATTGAGAGCGTTGGCGAAGCAGCGTCGGTTGACGGTGATCGCCGTATTTCATGATTTGAATTTGGCAGCACTGTATTGCGACCGCGTATTGTTGCTCGATCACGGCAAGAAGTCGGCACTCGCTTCCCCGAACGATGTGCTGAAAGAAGAAACCGTTCGGAACGTGTACGGCACTGATGTGCTTCGTTCTTACCATCCGGCTTTGCCGAAGCCGGTGTTGTCGATCGATCCGAAAAAACTCAAGATCGAGAAAGAACGAATTCCGGTCGCCAATTTCACAGTGACGCGATCGGATGACATGATAAAATTGGAATGCCCGGTCCCTTTCAAGACGCTTTCGTCGGCCGTTGTCGGTTCAGGTTCGGGGTGGAAGCGATGTTTCGTGAACCGTTCGGTTGCCGCGGATTATGCGGACATGCATCCGTCTGCGGAAATGAAGCACTGGTTGCTGAAGCGCGGTTTATCGCCTTCGGAATCGGTTGCGATGATGACCTCCGCCGATTTGCGCCATATGGCCGTACGCTCTTACTCCGGCGACGGTTTTTCTTTATTCTGTCTCGTGACGGCCGGGGTCGGTGACGCTGTCGACGTTTCGCAGGCATTTGAGCATCCGCTGCAGCCGTTTAAGCCCGGTACGATTAACGGGTGGATTTTCGTCGACGGCGTTTTGTCGGAGGAAGCGTTTATTCAGGCGGTGATGACGGCAACGGAGGCGAAAACGAAAGCGTTGCAGCAATTGCGCGTGTTCGATTCAGTGACGAACACGATCGCCACCGGAACGGCTACCGACAGTTTGGCCGTCGCCGCATCGCAGCGCGGAATGTCTTTCCCGTACGCAGGAACAGCGACGACGATTGGAAAAGCGATCGCGTCCGTCTTTTATGAATGTGCAGTGCAAGCAATTGAAAACAGCCGAAAGCCGTTCGAATAACCCTTGTCTCTGAAACGGAGGCAAGGTTTTTCCGTGTCGGCTGAAACTTTTGCGTATGGGTAAACGTTGATACATTATGGAGAACATAAGGGAATTAGGGAGGGGAATCATGGAAACGGTACTCGAATTGAAAGGGCTGACAAAAAGAATCGGTAAAAAGCTGATTGTTGACGACTTATCGTTTACGATTCGCAAAGGGGAAATCTTTGGGCTGCTTGGGCCGAACGGCGCAGGCAAAACGACGACGATTCGTATGATCGTCGGTTTGATTTCAAAAACGGGCGGGTCGGTGAGTGTGAACGGGATGGATACGGACACGCATAAGATCGAAGCGATGAGCGAAATGGGGGCGATCGTGGAAAATCCTGAAATGTACAAATTTCTGACCGGTTATAAAAATTTAAAGCATTTTGCTCGAATGACGAGAACGAAAATCAGCGACGAAAGAATCATGGACATCGTTCGGCTCGTCGAATTGGAAAGCGCGATTCATAAAAAAGTGAAAACGTACTCGCTCGGCATGAGACAGAGGCTCGGTGTCGCCCAAGCTGTCTTACATTCGCCTTCCTTGTTGATCTTGGACGAGCCGACGAACGGTTTGGACCCGCAAGGCATCTATGATTTTCGTGAATATTTGCGGAAATTGACGAAAGAAGGCATTTCCGTGCTCATTTCGAGCCATTTGTTGTCGGAAATGCAGCTCATGTGCGACCGGGTGGCGATCATTCAAGACGGAAGATTGATCAACGTGAGTACCGTGGCCGAATTAACGGATCATTCGACAAATACGGAAATGTTGGTTGACATTGAGGTCGATGATCCGGAACAGGCGGCGCAATCGCTGAGCGAATGGACAGGGGAATCCGAAGTGTCGGCGGCCGGGAATATAATTACGGCCGCCCTTCAAAGAGAAACGATACCGAAAGCGAATGCTGCATTAGTCAAAGCCGGAATCGCCGTATACGGCATTCGTATACGAAAGAACTCGCTCGAAGACAAATTTTTGGAAATGACGAAAGCGAGGGAAGCGAAATGAAATCGTTAGCGGCGCTTGTAGCGAACGAAAATATGAAAATTTACCGGCGTCCCCGAACGTGGATTTTGGCCGTCATTTTGCTTGTTCTGCTTGCGGCCTTTTCGGTATTTGAAATGCAAAATGCCGCCAAAGCAGGGGAAGAGGACTGGCGAGCGAATGTGCAGGCGCAGTTGGAGAATGATCGAAGGGCTTTAAAAGATATGGAAGACGCCCCGCCTGCAATTAAGGAACGATTGGCCAATGAAATTAAATTGCGGGAATACGAGCTCGAACACGACCTGAACCCATTTCGGACAAACGTGTGGACGTTTTTTTCCAACAGTACCGTGCTCATGTCGGTCGTCACCTTGTTTGTTGTCCTTGTCGGGAGCGATGTGGTGGCGAGCGAATTTACGTGGGGTTCCATTAAAATGTTGTTGATTCGTCCGTTTCGACGCTGGCAAATTTTATTGTCCAAATACGCGGCGATTTTATTGCTTTGTCTGGCGTTTTGTGCCGAACTGATAATCGCTTCATGGGTTGTCGGCGGCGTATTATTCGGTTTCGAAAGCTTCGATTACGCATCGTTGACGATATCCGGCGACGGCGAAATCGAAAAACATATCGTCAGCTTGTATGCTTTGAAAATGTTCGGCCTGCAATTGTTAAGCACGGTTTTCATCGTCACGATAGCATTTATGATTTCCACGCTGTTTCGCACCAGCGGACTGGCGATCGGCTTCAGCATCTTCCTTTTATTCTCGATGAATGTATTGACGACCTTTTTGTCTCGCTACGATTGGGCGAAGTATACGTTATTCCCGAACTTGTATTTATCGTATTACGGGAATCATACAGAAGGCGTAATTGAAGGGATGACTTTGTCTTTTTCGATTGCCGCAGATCTTATGTACACGGCTGCTTTCTTGCTGATCACATGGTGGGTATTTAACAAACGCGATATTGCTTCGTAATGAGCGGTCTGCGAGTGGTTTATGATATGATGAAAGCATTAGAACCATTATGCAAAGTCGCGGAGGAATGGCAGTGAAGAAACAATTTGCGGTAATCGGCCTCGGCCGGTTCGGTGGAAGCATATGCAAAACGTTGTCAGATCAAGGGCTTGAAGTGTTAGCGATTGATTTGGACGAAGATCGGGTTAACGAATTTTCATCGATCGCTACCCATGCCGTCATCGCCGATACGACGGATGAAGCGGCCTTGAAAAGCCTCGGCATCCGCAATTTCGATCACGTGATCGTGGCGATCGGCGACAACATTCAGGCGAGTATTTTGACGACTTTGATTCTCGAAGAATTGGGTGTCAATCATATTACTGTAAAAGCACAAAACGATTATCACGAAAAAGTGCTTCGCAAAATCGGCGCCGACCAAATTGTCCATCCGGAACGAGACATGGGGGTTCGAATCGCACATCATATCACCTCAAACAGTGTGCTCGATTATTTGGAGCTTTCCGATGAACACAGCATCGTCGAAGTGATCGCCAGCAAGAAAATGGACGGGAAAACGATCATCGAACTTGATGTGCGCGCCAAATACGGCGTCAACATTGTCGCCATCAAGCGAGAAGGGGAGATCAATGTATCGCCTTCGCCGAATCAAGTGATCCATCGCGGCGACATTTTGATCGTTATCGGCGCGGACGAAGACATTAATCGTTTGGAAAAACAACTGCTTGATGGTGACTAACTCGAACATAAAAAACCGCCGCCTGATTTTCAGGCGGCGGTTTCACGCATTTCCGGGGGCTCGGCTATACTTCCATGATGATCGGCAGAATCATCGGACGCCGTTTTGTTTTCTCGTACAAGAATGGTGCGAGAATGTCGGAAATTTCCGTTTTGATTTCCGACCATTGTGTCGTTTTCCGTTGCATGACGGTATTTAAATGCTCGGCCAACAATACTTGGGCGTCGTTGATCAAGTCACCCGATTCCCGCATGTAAACGAATCCTCTCGAGATCAAATCAGGGCCGGAGACGATCCGGTGTTCTTTCATATTGATGCTGACGACGACGACGACAAGCCCTTCTTCAGACAAAATTCTTCGATCGCGCAAAACAATGTTGCCGATGTCGCCGATACCGCTGCCGTCCACATAGACGGATCCGGACGGTACTTTTCCGGCGAGGGCTGCTTCGTTCTCGTCGAGTGCGAGTACGTCGCCGTTATCCATGATAAAGCAATGGTCTTCCGGTATGCCGCAATCCTTCGCCAGTTTCACGTGCGTCTTCAACATGCGAAATTCCCCGTGAATCGGCATGAAAAATTTCGGATTTAGTAACCGCAACATTAACTTTTGTTCTTGTTGGCCGCCGTGGCCGGACGTATGAATGTCGTCCAACGTGCTTTGGATGACATCGGCGCCGGCTCGCACCAGCTGATTGATCGTTTTGTTGATGCTAACCGCATTGCCCGGAATTGCCGAAGATGAAAACACGACAGTGTCATCGGGAATGATTTGAATTTGCCGGTGCGTACCGTTGGCGATTCTGGACAAGGCGGCCATCGGCTCGCCTTGGCTGCCGGTGCAAAGAATCGTTACTTGGTCGGCCGGCAATTTGTTCAATTGATTGGCGTCGATGAACGTATTTTTCGGGGCGCGGATGTAACCGAGCTCCTGTCCGATGCGAATCGAAGCCTCCATGCTTCGGCCGAATACGGCGACTTTGCGTTTGTTTTGCACGGCAGCTTCAACAACTTGCTGCAAGCGGTGAATGTTTGACGCAAACGTTGCAAAAATGATGCGTCCGTTCACCTTGCGGAAAATATCTGCGATGTTTTCGCCGACCTTTCGTTCTGACATCGTAAAGTCGGGCACTTCCGCATTCGTGCTGTCCGACAGCAAACAAATGACGCCTTCTTTGCCGATTTCCGCCATTTTCGTTAAATTCGCCGGTTCACCGACAGGGGTGAAATCAAATTTAAAGTCTCCTGTATGGACAATGTTGCCCGGAGGTGTTTTGACGACGATTCCGTATGAATCCGGAATGCTGTGCGTCGTCCGGAAAAAGGTCACGGCGGTTTTATTGAACTTGATGACATCGTCCTCGTTAATTTCGATCATCTTCGTGCGGCGCAAAAGCTTATGTTCCTCAAGCTTGTTGCGGAGAAGGCCGAGTGCGAGCTTGCCTCCGTAAATCGGAATGTTGACTGCACGCAGCAAATAGGGAATCCCGCCGATGTGATCTTCGTGTCCGTGTGTAAGGAACAACCCTTTAATCTTATCGCGATTTTTCTCTAAATACGTGTAATCGGGTATGACATAGTCGATTCCCAAAAGTTCGTCTTCTGGAAACTTGATGCCGGCGTCAATCAGGATAATTTCGTCCTGAAATTGAACGGCATACGTATTTTTCCCGATTTCCCCAAGCCCGCCAAGGGCGAAAATCGAGGTTTGGTGATTTTTCACTTTCAATATCATCTCTCCACTTCGAATTGTTCTGACTGTTGTTCAAACTCCAAGTGCGTTCCGTCAAGTGCTTGAATAAATTCAATGTTGTAACGGCGGTCCGCCAACTTTTGGCGAACTTCACGCACGGATTCCGCTTCGACGTACAAGCTGTTCGTACGTTCACGAACCGGAGGAATCGCTTGGTCTTTCTGATAAAGCACTTTGTAAATCATTGTAAAACCTCTCTTAACCCATTGCTGAATTTCTAATTTAACTTGTCCCTCCAACGTCCGAATTTGTTCGTGAAAAAGCAGCGTGGTCACCGTCGCGTTCAGGCATTCTGCCGATGCCGGAACATCCCCACGCAAATTTGGCTCAATCATTTAAGCCGCCGGACAATGCGATCTATTTTCTATTATAAAGGAAATCGCTATGATTTTCATGTTTTGGAGAGAAATTTATTGCGAAAGCCCTCCTTGGCGGGCCAGGGAGGGCTGCGGGCAGGCAAATTTAAAATTGCGCAATCCGGTTTTTCGCGAGCAAATCACGCCAACGTCGAACTATTTTTTCTTTGACGCGTTTGAGCATGTTTGTCACTCCTTTGTTCCGGGTTTTTGGTTATTATTATGTACAGGACGGCGTCAATTTTTCGTGGAAATGGCTGCCATTCGCGCCGCAGTTCGAAGCTTCCGCAATTGTATTTTGCACATCGCGCTTTTATAATGATGGCATTGTTCATGCGCTGCCCGATTTTCGGCTGCGCCTGATGTTTTGTCAAGGTATAATGATTTTGTCGGCCGAAAGGGAATCGATAAAGCAAGTTACGTTGTTGGAAAGAAGGGCTGGAATGAAACTGTACGCTGCATTAGTCGGTTTGAGTATCATTTGGGGCATGTCTTTTTTGTTCATTAAAATTTTAACCAGTTACACAGGAGCGTGGGAAATTGTCTTTCTTCGCTGTTCGTTCGGGGCGATTCCGTTGTATGCTGTGATAGTATTCAATATCCGCCGATTGAAGCTGTCCCGATTGCCGTGGAAGCCGCTCGTCATCGTCGGCCTGATGAACGCTGCCATTCCGTGGACATTGATCGCGCTCAGCGAAACGACGATTCGGAGCAGCACGGCGTCAATCTTGAATGCGACGACGCCGATCTGGACAAGTGTCGTCGGCTTCGCCTTGTTTTCGGTCCGGTTGTCGTTGAAACAATGGGTCGGCATTTTCGTCGGTTTTGTCGGTATTTTATTGTTGATGAATTTCGACATCACCGATTTGCTCGGCGATGATTTCGTCGGCATTGGGACGATGGTATTGGCGTCGCTCTGTTACGGGTTTGCGTCCCAATTTACGAAACGGTTTCTATCCGGTGTTCCAGTGTTAGTTATCGCCGCAGGAACGTTGACGGTCGGGATGATCGTGTCGGCGGCGGCGACATTTGCTGCGAATGGGTTTTCGTATGATGTGTTTACGGCTTGGCCGCCGGCGGCGGCCGCGGTTGGACTCGGCGTGTTCGGTTCGGGGGTGGCTTATTTGTTGTTCTTTTTCATGGTGCAACAAGGAAGCGCCGAATTCGCCACTTACGTGACGTATTTGGTTCCTGTCACAGCGATGTTTTGGGGATGGTGGCTGCTGGATGAGCCGCTTTCCGCGAACTTGATTGCCGGACTGTTACTCATTTTCGCCGGTGTCTATTTGTCAGGAAAAAGAAACAACCGCAAGGATTCGCAAAACGAAGCCCAACAGACGGCTGCTTATCGATAGGGGGAGAAACCTTTGCCGAAAAAGATGGTTTTTTTCGATTTGGACGGCACATTGCTTGATAAAGAAAAACAGTTGGTCCGCTCGGCGGCGGAAGCGGTGCGCACGTTAAACGAAAAAGGGATTCCCGTCGCAATTGCTACCGGTCGCGCGCCGTTCATGTTCACTATGCTTCGCCGTCAACTTAGGATCGACAGTTATGTCAGCTTCAACGGGCAGTTCGTCGTGTCTGCTGGCGAAGTCGTGTTGTCAAACCCGTTGCAGCGCGAGCGATTGCTTGCGTTAGAACGGAAAGCGGCTGCAAACGGCCATCCGATGGTGTTTCTCGACGACCAAACGATGAAGGCGAATCATCCCGGCCATCCGCACATTCAAGAAAGCCTCGCCGAGTTGCGGTTTACTTATCCAGAAGTGGACGAAACTTATCCGCAACTTGCCGACGTGTATCAAGCATTGCTGTTTTGTACGGAGGAACAGGAACCGTCGTATAGAGAGGGCGATCAGGCGCTTGATTTCATTCGTTGGCACCGTTATTCACTTGATGTGATTCCGGCGGGGGGTTCAAAAGCCAAAGGCATCGAGGCATTGCTTAAACGATTCGAAGTCGATCAAGCGGACGTTATCGCGTTCGGAGACGGTCTTAATGATATCGAAATGCTTCGTTTTGCCGGCATCGGCGTTGCGATGGGAAATGCACAGCCGGAAACGAAAGCCGCCGCCGATTTCGTAACGAAAACCGTCGATGAAGATGGAATCGTTTACGGGTTGAAACAGTTGGCTTTGTTATGAATCGGCTGCGGGAGCGCACGAAGACGACGGGCTAACGTCCGACTGGCCGGCTGTTTTCCGGTGCTTGATTCGGGTTTTGTTTGTCGATTCGATCGTAGAACATGATGCCGTTCAAATGATCGATCTCATGTTGGAATGCGATCGAAGGAAGCCCGCGCAAACGAAGTTTCACGTCACCCTTATGCAAGTCGTGTCCCGTCACGGTGATTCGCGCATGACGGGGAACGAGTCCTTCCACATCGCGATCGACGGACAGGCAGCCTTCCCCGCCTTCCAAATAAGATTTCTCGACGGAATGGCTGATCATTTTCGGATTGAACAACGCATAACTGTATAATTTATCGTTTTCGTCGGTCAGGTGAAGGGCGATCATCCTTTTGCCGATCGCAATTTGCGGCGCTGCCAAGCCGATGCCCGGGCGAAGCTCGTACTTTTCGGCGATTTCTGGATCTTGGCTGTTTTTCAAAAACTGCAGCATTTCCGCCAGCGTTTCTTTTTCTTCTTCTGTCGGCGGCATCGTTACTTCCTGCGCCGTTTGCCGCAACATCGGATGACCTTCCCTAATGATGTCTTTCATCGTCAACATCTTTCAACACTCCTATCAAGGCAAGCACATAAACTCCGTTATTCTTACATATATAGTTTACCATACGGTTTTTTATGTAGCATCTGAGGAGACGGGAAAGAAAGCGAAAAAAACGGAAGCCGGGCTCCCGTTTTCGCTTCTGTTAATAAACGCGTACCGCGCCGATAATAATAAGAAGAATGAACAACACGACGATTAACGCGAACGGGTTTTGGCCATGCACCGCGGGTGCTGCCGCAACTCCTTTACCACACGGCAAGGCGGCACCTGCTGCGTACGGGTATCCGGCGAACGGCATGCCTGCATAAGGAAAGGCGCCGTACGTTTGCGGTCCGAATACGGCGGGAGTTGCAGGGGATACCCCGTACATCATGGCCGGACTGATCATTTGTCCGTGCGATTCGGGTCCGGCAAACTGCGGACCGTATGGCGAACCAGCCGAGAATCCAGCACCTGCCGTTTGCGGTCCGAACGATTCCGGGCTTACGAATTGCGGATTTCCATAGTTTGGAGCTTTACTGCCCATAAATAAACAACCTCCTTGTTGAATATACATTAACCTATGCCCTGGGATAGCCGCCGGTATGGACCATTGCCCAAAACGAGAAAATCCATCGTTTTTTTGAGGCGGAAAGTTGCGTCCAAGGGAAGTTCAACAAGTAAAAATAGGCAGTTGCCAACGTCAGGAAAACCTTATATGATTGAATCATCGTCTGTGGAAATTGTATCAAGTTTTATTTGGGGAGAGATGATCTTGTTGCGTGCGATGTTGCAGTCCATTTCCGTAATTGCCGTTATTATGACAGCCTTGTCCGGCTGTATGTTTGGTCCGGGAACCGGGGAAAAAGTGTATGAGCTGTTGGAGAAATCGGCAAAAACGGAACAAACTTTCGTGAAACTCCAACAACAGCTGACGGACAAGGAAACGAAAGAAGAACAGTTATATGAGAAGATCATCAACCTTGATATGAATCACTTCGAACAAATGGTGTCCATGTCGAAGGAAGCGAAACAACTCGCCGCGGATCGTGAAAATCTCATCAAGCAGGAGAGAGATGTGATCGACAAGGCGTACGAGCAATTTCGCGAGATCGTTCCGCTTGTGAAAAATGCGAAAGACGAACAATTGAAGGCAAAAGGTGAAGCGATGATCGAAACGATGCAGCACCGCCACGATGCGTTTTCGGATTTGACGGAAATCTACTTGCGTTCCGTGAAACTGGACCGCGAGCTTTACGACATGCTGCAAAAGAAGGAAACAGAGCAGAGCGCCCTCAAAAAACAAGTGGCTGAAATTAATGAAGCGTATAAACAAATCTTGAGCAAAAACAAAGATTTTAATGCCTATACAAAAAAATACAACAAGTTGAAAAAAGCCTTTTATGAACAGGCTGGTCTCGACGTGAAATATGAGCAAGGCGAATGAAAAGGACGTGAGCAAGCGACGTTCTTTTTTTGTGCCATAAAAGTAATACAGAATTCATTATTGTATTATAACAGTTTTGAAAAATTGACGAATCTGGACAGGACGACGATAAAACTTCAATTGATTGACCAATCCATCGTGTCTCATGTAAACTAAGTACAGTCCGATTGTATCAGTGAACGATGAGAACATGAGTAGCACAGTTTCTTGCAGGCGTTTGCACGATTATACGATTTCTTGGACGGGAAAAGCTATAACGAGAACAATGGCAGTGGCAACAAGCGGAGTACATAAATTGAAAGGAAGGGTGAACATTTTGAGTACAAAACCATTGGAAAAAGCGGAGGAACAATTTGAGATGTTCCAAATTCTCTCCCCGGACGGCGAGGTAGTCAACAAAGACGAAATGCCCGAATTGTCGGACGATGAATTGAAAGAACTGATGCATCGCATGGTGTATACGCGCATTTGGGATCAACGCGCGGTGTCCTTGAACCGTCAAGGCCGCCTCGGTTTTTATGCGCCCGTGGCCGGACAGGAAGCATCAATGCTCGGAAGCCAGTTCGCGCTTGACAAAGAAGACTGGCTGCTTCCGTCCTATCGCGACATTCCGCAAATCGTATGGCACGGATTGCCGTTGTCGCAAGCGTTTCTCTACTCAAAAGGCCATTTCAAGGGAGGCCAAATTCCAGAAGGCTTGAACGTCGTTATGCCGCAAATCATCATTGCCGCTCAATGCACGCAAACCGCGGGCGTTGCTTTCGGACTGAAAAAACGCGGCAAGAAGAACATCGCTGTTTGTTATTTTGGCGACGGGGCTACGTCACAAGGCGATTTTTACGAAGGGCTCAACTTCGCCGGCGCTTACCAAGCTCCTGCGCTGTTCTTTTCGCAAAACAACCAATTCGCGATTTCTGTCCCGGTTTCGGCGCAAACGGCAGCAAAAACGCTTGCGCAAAAATCGGTGGCGGCCGGCATTCGCGGTTACAGGGTAGACGGGATGGATCCGCTCGCCATGTACGCGATCACGAAGAAAGCGCGTGAAGAAATGCTCGAGGAAGGCGGTCCGACGCTTATTGAAACGATCACTTACCGATACGGTCCACACACGATGTCGGGAGACGATCCGACGCGCTATCGTTCCGAAGAATCGGAAAACGAATGGGAGAAGCGCGACCCGCTCGTCCGTTTCCGCAAATATTTGAAAGACAAAGATTTGTGGTCGGATGAACAGGAAGAAGAAGTGGTCGAAAAAGCGAAGAAAGAGATTAAAGAAGCGTTGAAGGAAGCGGACAGCGCACCGAAACAAAAAGTGAGCGATTTGATCAAAATCATGAACGATAAGTTGCCGAACAATCTTGAAGAGCAGCTGGAAGAATACGAAGCAAAGGAGTCGAAGTAAGCCATGGCGGAAATGACAATGATTCAAGCCATAAACGACGCGATGCGCACGGAATTGGAGCGCGATGAAAACGTGCTCGTTTTCGGCGAGGACGTCGGCGGAAATTACGGAGGCGTATTCCGGGCGACGGAAGGACTTGCCGAAAAATTCGGGGACGACCGCGTGTTCAACACCCCGCTTGCCGAATCGGGGATCGGCGGTCTCGCGCTCGGATTGACGTTTCAAGGTTACCGCCCGATCATGGAAATCCAGTTTTTCGGGTTCGTATTCGAGGCGATGGACGCGGTCGTTTCCCAGATTGCCCGTTTACGCTACCGTTCAGGCGGCCATTATGAAGCTCCCGTCGTCATTCGCGCCCCGTTCGGCGGCGGCGTGAAAACGCCTGAGCTTCACTCCGACAGTTTGGAAGGTTTGTTCGCGCAAGCTCCTGGGCTGAAAGTGGTCATTCCTTCAAGCCCTTATGACGCAAAAGGATTGCTGATTTCGGCGATCAGGGATAACGATCCGGTATTGTTCCTTGAACATATGAAACTTTACCGTTCTTTCCGGAAAGAAGTTCCGGAAGAAGAATACACGGTGGAGATCGGCAAAGCCAACGTGGTTCGCGAAGGCAGCGATGTAACCATCGTCACT
>DASSOY010000077.1 GCA_035700025.1 Bacillales bacterium
CGAAGATCGTGCTGGAGAGCATCTTTGAAGCAGACTTCAAAGACTGCTCCTACGGCTTTCGTCCAAAGCGAAGCGCCCACGATGCGTTGCAGAAAATCATGACGACCGTAAACAACGGGAAGATTTACTGGGTGGTCGACGTGGACATCAAAGGGTACTTCGACAACATCCCGCACGCGAAGCTAATGACCTTGGTCGAACAGCGGGTGTGTGACCGCAAGGTCCTCAAGCTGATTCGCGGGTGGCTGACGGCGGGCGTCATGAAAGATGATCAGTTTCATGAATCCGTCATCGGAAGCCCCCAAGGAGGAGTCATTTCCCCGTTGTTGGCGAACATCTACCTGAACTACCTAGATACCTTATGGGAAAAGAAGTTCTCTCATTTAGGGACCATCGTTCGTTATGCCGATGATCTAGTGGTGTTGTGCCATCGGAAAGCCGAAGCGATTGAAACCATTCAAGTCTTGAAGGCCATCTTTAAGCGAATGGAGTTGACCCTCAACACCGAGAAAAGCAAACTGGCGAACATCTGGGAAGACGACCAAGGTTTCGACTTTCTCGGCCATCATCTCCGTCGCTTGCCGGTGATGCGAAAAGGGGGAAAACGCGCCCGCATTCTCCGATGCTTTCCGTCGAAGAAAGCGATGAAGAAGATGCGTGCCAAAGTAAAAGAAGCAACGGCATCTCGCACGTTACTCCTCAAACCGATCAACGATCTGATAGAAGTGCTCAATCCGAAAATACAAGGATGGAGAAACTTTTACGCCAAAGTGGATCCGGGAGTAGCCAATCAATTTTTAACAAAGATTGATTGGTACATCCAAAGAAGGCTACTGATCTTTTGGCGGAAGAAACATAAGAAGCGTAAGCGAGGGCAAGTGAACTTCTACGAAATGCTCGCGCGAGCGGGACTGAAATCGGCAACGACTTGGCAGAGTACGTACGGCACAAGGTGAAGAACATCGGAAAGCCGTATGCGGGAAAACCGCACGTACGGTTTGATGAGGAGGGGCTGGAAACCCCAGCCCTTTACTCTACTCAGTGCAAAGAAAAATTTTAAGAAATGCACGGGAAATCGAACCTTTGCTGCGGGCAACGGCGACGGTCGAGATTGATACGTCATGCGCTATTGATCAAGTCGTGCAAATGATTGAGAATCTCGGTTCGAAATTGACCAAAAAAATGGAGGAATGAAATGAAACCGCGAATCACTGTATTGACGCTCGGCGTTGCCGATTTGGAAGCTTCATTGGTATTTTACCGGGACGGGCTTGGACTGGCGACGTGTGGCATCATCGGTCAGGAATTTGAGCATGGCGCCGTTGCCTTTTTCGATTTGCAGGCGGGCGTGAAGCTGGCGATTTGGGAAAGGAAAAACATCGCTCATGATACGGGGCTTCCCGAGACGCCGCCAAGTCCAACTGAATTTACAATTGGTCATAATGTTGGAAGCAAAGAAGAAGTGGATGAAGTGATGGCAGAAGCACGAAAAGCCGGGGCGAAAATCACCGTTGAGGCGCACGACACGTTTTGGGGAGGCTATGCTGGTTACTTTCAAGACCTTGACGGCCACCTTTGGGAGATCGTATGGAATCCGGATTGGGTGTTGGATGGAGAATGATCCCGGTATCGATTGAAATTTTGTGATCGAGCGAATGCAGGACTTCGCACGGTTATAAAATTGATGCAAGACGGACGCGGAGAAAACATGGAATGCTCCTTACGTTAATACCGATTGATGGAGGTTAAAAATGCGAAAGATCGTCGTGTTTAATTCCGTTTCTGTTGATGGTTATTTTGCGGGACCTCACGGAGAAATCGATTGGTTGATGCACGAAAGAAGCAGGCTCGACTTGCTGGAGTCGCGGACCTTCTCGTCGGGGATCGTGTTGCTTCACTATCAAGTTCCGGGTACATGACGGAAGCGGCACGGCGGAAAATGACAGATTGCGTGCTTCGTTCGACTTTTATTAAGATGTGAATCTTCGAATTTTTGATAGGTTTAAAGGATTAAGAAAGGACTTATTCATGAAACCAAAAATTACGGTAATCGGGAGTATAAATGTAGATCTCATTACGAAAGTGAATCAGTGGCCGAAGCCGGGAGAAACGATGACCGCCGATGCTTTCCTGCAAATGCATGGCGGGAAAGGCGGCAACCAAGCAGTAGCGTCGGCCAGACTTGGAGCGGACGCAGTTATGCTCGGTTGTGTGGGGGAAGATTCGTTTGGACAAGAAGCTGTCGACCATCTGAAAAATGAGAACGTCCGTGTAGACCATGTGGGGCGCATTCCGGGTGCTCATACCGGTTTGGCTTTCATTACGCTTGCTGAAAATGACAATCAAATTATTGTTGCGCCGGGAGCGAATTACGCATGTACGCCAGACTGGATTGTAAACCATGAAGAGGTGATTGCCGAAAGCGATGTCATCTTAATGCAAATGGAAATTCCGCTTCCGACGGTTGCCAAAGCGGCCGAAATCGCAAGAAAGCATGGTGTGAAAGTCATTTTAAATCCCGCTCCGTTTCAATTGATCGACAAAACCTTGTTGGCCCTCGTAGACGTTCTTACGCCGAATGAGCATGAGTATGCTCAGTTGAAACCTTCACTTAGTGACTTTACTGGGGATTTGATTGTGACGCGCGGCGACAAAGGCGTGGCATTCATAAAAAACGATCAGGAAATAGTGAAGCCCGGTTATCAAGTTGAAGTTGTCGATACGACAGGGGCAGGAGACACCTTCAATGGGGCACTGGCAGCCAAGTGGGCGGAAACCGGGTCATTGGAAGCCGCCATTGATTTCGCGATTGTCGCCAGTGCGCTATCCGTCACAAAATCCGGTGCGCAAGGAGGAATGCCGACATTGAAAGACATACATGCATTCACAGAAACAAGAAGAACGCGAGAATGAGTGCTCGTGATTCCGTAATATCAGACTCTGGTCGCAGTTGAACTCCTCCCAGAACCGGTTTGCCAAGCAGGCCGGTTCTTTTATAGTTAGGGAAAGGGGGGACGATGATGATCATCGGTATCGTCTTTGGCACGTTGTTCGTCATCTCGGCTGTCACGCTGGGCATCACTTGGCTCGGGAAAAAGTTAAGCGGCAAACTGAGCGTAAAGCGAAAGCGTTGGTGGGTGTTTGGCCATCTTGCAGCGGTCATCGTCTATTTTTGCGGCGTGGGCGGATCGCTGACGCTCGCGTTGCTGGTAAATTTTTTATCCGATGAGGCATTGATCTATGCAGCTCATTATTTGATTCAATATTTCGATTGGTTTTTGATCATTCCAGGTGCGTTCGGGTCGCTTATCACGGGTATATGGTTGTCGGTGCGGTCGAATTGGGGTGGCCTGACGCGGTATCATTGGATTTTTGTAAAATGGCTCGGGAACATCGCGGCGATTCTTTTCGGCAGCATTTTCATTCGGGAATGGATTCACAAAAGCATTCAGTATGCCATGGAACATCCGAAAGAGAACCCAGCTTTTTGGGTGAACCACGACTTGTTGCTCGCTGTGACAGCGGCAATGTTTGCCCTTCTCTTGTTTTTGACGGGCATTTCGGTCTTCAAACCGTGGGGAACGCGGCGCCGCTTTCGATCAGTAAAATAATCGGGCTCAGCGCAACCCTGAATCGACCGGGCGAACTTTCACAGGGGTACCGTCGACGGGCTTTAATTTACAGATAAAACCTTTTACGTTGCTTTGCCGGGATAGGATCCGCCTGAAGCTGGATTTATAGGGGGCTTTCATGACAAGCATCGGCGTTTTTGTCGCCGTTATCGATGAAGACATTTTATGTGTGAAAATCAACTAAGGCCACAGTTTTTACGGAGGGATGACCATGACACGAATTACGTTTGTCAGGCACGGAAGTACTTATTGGAACGAAGAAGGACGCGCGCAAGGACACAGCAACAGTTCGTTAAACGAAGCGGGCAAGCAGCAAGCGAAGCAGCTGGCTGAAAGATTCCGCGGGGAACAATGGGATGCGGTCTATGCAAGCGATTTGTTGCGGACGAGGCAAACCGCAGAAATTTAACAAAACGAATTAGGATTTTCGGATCTAAAATTTGATGAGCGGTTGCGCGAAATGAGAGGCGGCTTAATTGAAGGCACAACGGAAGCTGAACGCATTGAAAAGTGGGGAGAAGGGTGGCGGGAACGCGATTTAGGCTTGGAAACGCGTGAAGAAGGAGCTTCACGAGGGAAGGCGTTCATCGATCAAATCGTCCATGACCCAGCCGACAACGTTTTGGTTGTCAGCCACGGTGCGATTCTCCGGCATCTTTTAAAAGCGCTCGTTCCTGATCTTGACGTAGAAGAGCGGCTCGACAATACAGCCGTTTCTGTACTCCATTACGAGAATGGGACTTTTACCTGCGAGCGGTATAACTGTACGAAGCATTTGCAATCGCAAGACTGAGAGGTCATGGCCTTTAAGTTCAGAATCATTGTTTCAGGTGACAGCCTGGATCGAAAGACGGCGAAAGCGTGTCGACGAATACAAAAATGCGATTGCTGTATACACAACCGCTCAACCGACTGCGTTTTGGAGCCGCTGCGATTTAAGCTTCGAAATCGTCTCGCAGGTAAGCGGCGTGTTATGGCAAGGAAAAAAGACACGGGACGATGAAGTGTTGTATTGGCGGTTTGAGGATTGAATCACATGCCGAACCACGTCGAAGACACAGCGGAAAGGAATATAATGGCAAATAGGGCAATTGGCATCATTTGTACATGTTTTGCTCCAATCGTGCCGGCTTTTGCTCCAATCGAAGCGGTTTTGGCGCAAAAGAACGCTAGTTTCGCTCCAATCAACCCCATTTTCGCTCCAATCAACGCTTGAATCTGTGGATAACTCATTTCCGAACCTCTCAAACCGTGTTTTCGCTAAGCGGTTTCTGTGAAAATCGAACGAAAAAGCAAAAAGTCTCCGTAAATGACACGCATCCGGGATAGAAATCGTGTCATCGAGGCGTGATATGGACCCCGTGGACACGATCTGGCGATGCATCAACCGAAAACGATAGCCGCCAAGAACTTGGTTGTTTTGTTTTGCTCCAATCGTGCCGGTTTTTGCTCCAATCGAAGTGGTTTTGGCGCAAAAGAACGCTAGTTTTGCTCCAATCAACCTCATTTTTGCTCCAATCATCGCTTGAATCTGTGGATAACTCATTTCCGAACCTCACCTGACGTGCTCAACCAAGCGGAATCAGCGAAAATCGAACGAAAAAAGCAGAAAATCTCGTCAAAAGACACGCATCCGGGATAGAAATTGTGTCATCGAGGTGTGATATGGACCCCGTGGACACGATCCGACGTTGCA
Organism: Bacillales bacterium; assembly: GCA_035700025.1. Taxonomy (NCBI): domain Bacteria; kingdom Bacillati; phylum Bacillota; class Bacilli; order Caryophanales; species Caryophanales bacterium. Next base: position 5,329 of record DASSOY010000077.1, read on the forward strand.
CCAACCGAAAACGATAGCCGCCAATGACTTGGCGCCAGCGAGGCATTGTTTGTTGACGTCGTTGACGCTTTCATTTTTTTTGCCGGCGCTTTGCTCGTGACCGGCGATCCGGCAAGCGGGAACGCGTACCGTCGGTCGCAAAAGAGACGCATGGTGAAAAAGTTCGCGTGGATCGCGGCAGCAAGCGGGGCAATGTCAAAAGGCGGTCATTTCGGCTTGCTGTACAAGGGCACTCCGCCTTCTTCCGGATAATGCAAAAAGCCGCTCCGTTGTATAGGAGCGGCCGAAGGGGCTTATTATAGCAGCCGAACGATGTCTTGCACGAGCGGGGAGCGTTCGACCCGGGAGAAATGCAGGTGGGCGGCTAAAGCGCTCGTTTTCATCCGTTCAACCGCGTAGACGAGCCCGTTCGATTGCGGTGTCAAAAAGGGGTGGTCGATTTGATTGTCGGTCGGATCGCCGATGAGGACGATTTTCGAGTTGCGGCCGACCCGTGTTAAGATCGCTTTCATTTCGTGCGGGGTCAAGTTTTGCGCTTCGTCAACGATGATGAATTGGTTTTCCCACGTTCGGCCGCGGACGTAAGTCAAGGCTTCGATTTCGACGCGTCCTTTGTCGGTGAACCGTTCGAGCAAATCTTTCGAAGAAGCAAATTCGCCTTCTTTTAAATATAACGTCTTTAAGTTGTCGACAAACGGGGAAATCCACGGGCGCATTTTTTCTTCTTTTTCTCCAGGAAGGGCGCCGATGTCTTTGCCCATCCCGACCATCGGCCGTGTGATCAGCATGGAATGAAACTTCCCGAGACGAACGAAGTGGTCACCGACGGTCATGGCCAGCAACGTTTTTCCGGTGCCGGCGTCTCCGGAGATGGTCACCATCGGAATTTGCGGATCCACGAGCATCGAAAAAGCGAGATGCTGATCGCGGCTGCGCGGTTTGATTTTCATTTCAGGAAGCGGTTCGGATAGAAGCAGGTGTTGTTTCTTAACGATGGCTAGCGCCGTTTGCTTAGGATTGAGGGCAGAAGTCAGCTGAACGAATTGATTTTCGTAGAGGTCCGTTTCCGTCGGCACGGAAGCGAGCGGGAGTTTTTGATTGAGATAAAAGGTTTCGATCAAGTCGGCGTCGACGACGAGTTCACAAAAACCCGTGTACAGTTCGTGGACGCGATCGTTCGTGTAGTCTTCGACGTGGATATCCCGCTTCATGGCGCGAATGCGCAGCGGGCGGTCTTTCGTGACGAGAATGGCTTTTTCATGGGCAGCCACCCATTTCAACAAGTAATGATCGGCATATACTTTTGCATCTTCTTCGTGGTCATGGAGAATGAGGCGGCCGTCCTGCTTTGGCAGCCGGATGACGGTCCATGTATGGCCGTCGTCTTCTTTCACTTTGTCGTAGTTGCCTTCGCTGATCAAGCGTTCCAAACGCTGAAACACGAGATTGCATGCCCACCCCACGCCGTTGCCCCGGCTTTTTAGTTTGTCCAGTTCTTCATAAACCGGCGCCAGTACAACGACGTCGTGCTCTTCAAAGCGAAAAATGCTGTCTGGATCGTGAATGAGCACATTCGTATCCAGAACAAATGTCTTCACGGGTTTGTTCGGCAACTGTTTCAGGGTGCATCGTTCCCTTCTGCAATGGATTGGTGCGATTATACTTAAATTATATCGAAATTTGCATAATATTCAACAAATTTTTCGTTGAGGAATCGTTACGGTGAAACAGTGTAAAACGAAGCGGAAGTAACAAAATTTTGCTTTTTCAGTGGCTGCCGTCAATCGTTGCCGCGTCGTCATTCCTGGAACAATTTTATAAAAATTTCTTGACGTCCAACGGAGAAATCAAATCGGTATCTTCCGGCACATAACCCATTTGTCGGCTCATGGATACAATCTGGCCTTTATGGTGAAATTCATGCGTCATCGTGTGCGTCAACAGCCAAAGCGGAGTCAGTTCTTCGACTTCGTCGTTTTCCTCAATTTTTCTCGGAAGGATCGTGTCCCATTTTCCCTCATATCTACGAAGAAATTGCTCAACGAGCCCATCAACGCGGTCAAACACTGTTCGCATTTCCTGAACTTGGCTGACGGAATCGGGAGCGACAAACTGAGGTTCTTCATTCAACCCCTCCGAACGCAGCCAGCCTTCATAGCAGTTGGCGACGTGAACATGCAAATAACGAATGGACCAACCGCCAAATCCTTCATGCTCTTTTAAGTAATCTTCCAACGTCAACGTTTCACAATAACGGAACAGACTTTGCCGCGTCACCTTAATCCAATCGTATTGCTTGGCCATCACATCCATGTTCATTTCTCCTCCGAATTTTCTGCAATTATTTCAAAAAAAGTGATTAAATTATTGTCGGGATCGGTCACGCCGAATTCGCGCTCGCCCCACCACTGATTACGAATGTGGGCGTTCGGGTGCAGGATGCCTTGAGGTTTCATGCGTTCGTACCATTCGTTAATGCCGCACACTTCGATTCGGCAGCTCGCCGTACCCGCGATGTACGATTCGGCACCCGAGACAACAGGAGCCGCATGTTCTCGCTTGCGCCAGCTTTCGTCGCCGGCCAGCCAGAGGTGGAGGTGCACGGTGTTACATGCCAATACCGCGAATCCCTCTTCTTGGAAGACAACAGTGAATCCGAGTTGATTTTTATAAAATTTGACGCTCTCCTTCATGTGCTTCACCGGCAATGCCGGAATCGCTCGCTTCATGTGCATCGTTATTCCCCTCTTTTTTATTGAGTGTAGCATAGTTTGATCTTCATGAGGCGGAATTACGGGTTTCGCTCGAACTTCTTTCGGAAAAACCACTTGTAAAATATTCTCGACAAAAGAAAGGTCACAAGAAGCGAAACCCACGTGCATAACCAGTTCCACTGGATGTAATGGATTAAGTTCGTATGTTGTTCCAGCCATACTTCAGCCAAAGTCATCCAAGTAGAGAAGAATACGTACCAGCCGATTTTATGAAAAACCGATCGGTTCTCTGGAAACCTTAACACGAAGATGACGCACATCGCCGGATAGATGAAATATTCGAAAGAAAAGCTCGATGCCGTTGCGTATTTGAATAGGCGGACGGGATACTCGATCAAATCAAATTCGACGACGATCAAGCCAAGCATCCATGTCATCAATTGCTTAAAGAAAAAGACGACCAACGCCTCACGAACTTCACTTTTGTGAGTGAGAAGAACGGCCGCGAGAATGGACAAAATACTCGTGGCGATAAGGATGATCCAATCTGAAGGCATGCCGATGCTCCTTTGTCTTAATTGCTATTAGGTTTGCCGAAAAACGCTCGCAACAACCGGAAGTTTAGGGTTCTTTTTCGATTCAAATTTACAACTTAACGATGGAGAATGTTGGACTTGTCTCTTTGGAAATGAAGAATGGAATATCGCAAATCGTTGAGGCAAAAGCAGGCTCGTCCCAACATTCAAGCGAAGCCGTGCTTTTCGAATGGCTTGAAGGGATGCATGACCAAGTGCTGATTGGTTTTGAATCGCTTGGCCGTTCGACTTTTGCATCACAGTTGGTTGCCCGCTCGGCGGATGACGGACTGCGAAGTGTATCCCGCGGCATGGCTGCTTTCGGAAGGGTTGTCAGACAAATTTTATAAAAAAAACAAAGAACCCCGCGAGCAAATCGTCCAGCATTTGGAGAAACGGATCGGTTTCGCTGCGGGATTGAAAGCATCGCTTGTCGCTTCGGACCATGTGCTCGATGCCGCGCTCTGTTGCTTGGCGGGCGTTGATTTTCTTGATGGAAAATGTTGTCCGCCGCCGCCGGATAGCGATGAACGCACGCTACGTAAGGAAGGTTGGATTTGGGTGAAGCAACGTCTTTAAGTGACGAATCGAGCGCCGGACGTCTTCGGTCATCGTTCGCTTCGGCTGCATCGATTGCGGATGCCATAATTCGAGCGAAAGCCAGCCTTCGTAAGCATTAAGCTCGGGCAGCGCCATGAGCGCAGCGATGTCGATTTCGCCTTCCAGCAAGTCCTCGGTCGGCGTCACGCCGACCTGGTTGCGGAAATGGAAGGCGAAAATGCGGTCCGCATGGGCGCGAGCCCATGCGAGCGGATCGCAGCCGGCGGCATGCGCCCAGCCGATGTCGACGCACAAGCCGACCTGAGGGTCGGCGTAGGCGGTGACAGAGCGCAAGTCGCCTTGCGCGTTAGCGCGGTCTGCGGCGTGGTTATGCATGCACAGCCGCAAACCGTAAGGTTTGAGGATTTCGGCGATGCGCGAGAGGTTCTCGCCTTGCTGCATGAGCTCGCTTTCTGTTTTCGCGGCGGGCTGCTTCCAATCGAGCGGATCGGCGTTGATGAGGAAGTCGCTGCCGCCGGCAGCGGCGAGGCGTTCGGCGAACGGCCGCACGTTCCGGTCGGCGTCGATAGACGCGAACGGAACGTGCAGCGGGAGGCCGACGTAGGTCGCGGACACGCGCAGGCCGTGGGAGCGAGCGAGAGCGAGCTTGTCAGAGGAGGCGTCGATTTCGACAGCGTCGAGGCTGGCTTCCGCGCATGCGCGGAAGATGGCATCCCAGTCGGGCGCTTTGCCGTCCCGCTTCCAGCGTTCCGTCCAGCCGTACATGTTCGTGGAATAGCCGAGAATGTTCATCGAACCGCTCCTTCAGCGAAAGTAATTGTCTGCTTTTCGCAGGTTTTTTCCGCGTCATACAAAGCACGAATCACCTCAAACAGCTTCAGCGCTTTCTCATTGATGTTCGCTTCGGCGGTGATGCCGTGAATTTTATTGTAAAAATGCAGCATCGGGTTATCCATGATCGTAAATTCGCTTTTCGGCCCGGTGTCGAGTTCCTCGACGACCAGCTTGCCGTCCTCGTCGTACCTCCGAAACACCGGCTGGCGCGAATCGAACGGCGTCCAGCTCACCGACCCTTTCGTTCCTTCGATTTCAGCCCGCACATAACCTTCCCCGTGCGCGCACGTCGCGCGCTCGTAATGCACATGCACCGGCTTCGTCTCCCGATAGAACGTCATCACCGCCCCGACATGCGTCTCCACGTCAAACGGCGTATCCTGCGGATCCGCCGCCGTGACCGGCTTCGCCGTCCACGCCGCGTTCACTTCGACTCGCTCCGGCCGGAGCATGTCGTCGAGCGTCGCGAAGTCGTACGGCCCCCAGTCCATCAGCACGCCGCCGCCGCTTTTCGCCGAATCGAGGAACCAGCGGCTTTCCGGCTGATATTCGATCCCCGCGCGGCTGCGCTCCCACTTGTTCACGAACGTCACATGATACACGTCGCCTAACGCGCCGGACGCTATGACCCGTTTCACCGTTTCCATATGGCGCATGCCTTTGAAGCGCACGCTGCAGCAGCCGAGCCACCGCCCGGCGGCTTCCGCCGCCCGCACCATCTCCTTCGCTTCGCTCACATTCATCGCCAGCGGCTTCTCGCACAGCACGTGGCGCCCGCTGGCGAACCCAAGCTTCGCCGCCGCCGCGTGCGCCGCCGGCGGCGTCGCCGCGATGACTACGTCATCTTCGCGTGCGGCTTCCGCCGCCAACATCGCTTCCGCGTCACTGAACGGCTTCGCCTCCGGGAACCGCTCCGCGAATTTTTTCAACGCCGCTTTATTTATGTCTGCGACTCGCAGCTCGACCGGCTCCGGCAGTTTTCTACACGCTTCCGCGTGCGTATGGCCGATCACGCCGGCCCCAATGATGTACACCCGCATCGTCGTCACCTCGATTTTTTACCCATCCTATCACGTTCGCCAAGTCACGGCTCTTCATTTTGTTGCAGGAACTCCTCATTCCGTCCGCGAAAACTATACGTATACTTTTTCTGGGAGGCAATCGGTTTGTACGTCGAGCATTTACATTTGCGGCGATCCTTTGCGTTTTTCCGAAGCGTCGGCTCACACGAACCACACGATTTGCATGTGCACGATTGCCTTGAAGTCGGTGTGTTGCTGAAAAATACGCTTATGTATCGCTTTGGGGACAAGACGTATCGCGGGGAGCCGGGGGACGTGTTTCTTTGCCGGCCGTTTGAGCCGCATTGGAGTTACGCTGAACCCAATCGGCCGTTTGAATCGATCATTCTGCTGTTTACGCCGGGGATCGCAAGAAAGTTTCCGGACGGCAGCCGGTTATTGGCGCCGTTTTATACGAATAAAGGGGTGCTTCCGGTGATCCGAGCCGAAACTTCGCACGCCAAAGCGATCAAACATGCTGCTTGTCAGGCGATGACGGCACAAGAGGAAGAAGAACCGGCTTGGCAAACCCGTCAGTACAAATGTTTGATTGACATTCTTCTGCATGTGCACGAATGGGCGGCGGAGTCGCAAGGGACGGAATCCGTCGTTTTGGCGGAAATTGCCGAAGCGGTCGGCTTGATGCTGGAAGATTTCAGAAGGCCGCAAGACATTGACGGGCTCGCGAAGCGGGCAGGTATGGGGCGGACGTTGTTTTTCGAGGAATTCCGGGTGCTTACCGGCCTCACGCCAAGCGTCTTTCTCACGCGATTGCGCCTCCAATATGCGATGGATTTATTGCGAACGACGAACGAAACGGTTCTTGAGATCGCCGGGGAAAGCGGATTTCAGTCGCTCAGCACGTTCAACAAACAGTTCAAGCGGTACACCGGGGATTCGCCGCGGACGTATCGGCAGCAACAAAAGGCTGGCCCCTCGCGGGATTAGCCCACATTTACGAATCTACGAAACCGGGTGAAGTCATGAAAATCGCAATCCGACCATACGAACCAAAAGATCTCGAAGCATTGACGGAAATCATCACGGAATTCAGCTCTCCAACGACTGTCGAAGAAATGCGTGAGCGAATGCAGCGAATCGAAGCGAATCCAATGTATGCGACGTTCATCGCTATTTATGAATGTGAAGCTGCAGGAATGGCAGGCGTTCGGCTGCATGCGACTTACACGGGCAACCGTTTGAAAACACAAATTTCCACGATCGTGACGAAGGAGGCGTACCGCCGACGAGGGGTGGCAGGTGCACTTGTCGCGCACATCGAAAAGTGGGCACAGGAGCAAGGCTCCGATTTCCTCTACTTGATGAGCGGAAAGGGGGACCACCGCGCCGCTGCCCGCCAATTTTATAAAAATCATGGGTTTGACATCACCGGCTATCGTTTTGTGAAGAAACTAAAGGGGGATGACGAAATTTGAAGGCCAACTGGATGAGTATACAAAGTTAAAATTGTTGGAACCGCGGCACGCCGAAGCGCTGTGTGTGAAGTGGATGTACGGACAATTCATCGACCATAAAATTTACGCCGCATAACGCGAAGAGTGAGGAGATTAACGTGATGAAAACGATTGGCTTGATTGGCGGGATGAGCTGGGAATCGACGCAAGTGTACTACCGGATTCTTAATGAAAAAATGAAGGAGAAGCTCGGCGGATCCCATTCTTGCGAATGCATTTTGTATTCGGTCGATTTCGCAGAAGTCGAGCGGCTGCAGCACGAAGGAAATTGGGACGCGTTAGCCCGGCAGCTGACGGATATTGCGATAAAATTGCAAGCCGCTGGCGCCGAATTGATTTTGATCGGCACGAACACGATGCACAAAAATTTCGACACGATTCAAAAGCAAGTGGATGCGCCGCTGTTGCATATTGCGGACACGGCTGCGGACGCGATTGTGGAGCAAAGGATGAAGCGTGTCGGCTTGATCGGCACCCGGTTCACGATGGAACAAGATTTTTACGCCGATCGGCTGCGGGATCACGGAATCGAAGTCGTCATTCCGGATGTGAAAGCCAGAATGGCGATCCATGAGGTGATTTTTTTCGAGTTGACGAAAGGCATCATCAGCGACGTGTCGAGAAGAAAATTGCAAAACATCGTTGACAATTTGGAAAAGAAAGGCGCCGAAGGTGTCGTGCTCGGTTGCACCGAGCTTCCAATGCTGCTCGACCAACAACACAGCCGTCTGCCGCTGTTCGATACGACGCGGCTGCATGCGGAAGCCGCAGTGAACGCCGCATTAAGGAAACATCCATGATTTTGTTTTTCCCGCTTTCGGTTTGTACGTTCCTCGTCGCGCGGTTGTTCAGTTTGTTCGGCGGAAAATGGAGTCCTTTTGCAAAAACGGGCTGGAAGCTCGATCTTGCGGTTTCGTTCGGGCAGTCGCTGGTCATTACCGCACTCGTTTATTGGCTGTAAAAAAAGCGCGAGCCTCAAATCAGGCTCGCCTTCATTTCTGCAACATCGAAAGGTCAACAGCCTCAGCCATCGCTTTGTAGCCGGCGTCGCTCGGATGAAGGTGATCGCCGGAATCGTATGCGGGCAACAAGTGCAGCGGATGCTCCGGATCGCGCAGCGCTTTCTCGAAATCGATGACGCCGTCGAACGCGCCGCTCGTGCGAATCCACTCGTTCAACGCTTCACGTGTTTTTTCGCCTTGCGGCGTATAATACCCTGGCCGCGCCCCTTCGAACGGCAAAAGCGTGCCGATGTAAATGTTTAGTCCATGACCGTGGGCTTCTTGAATGATTTCTTTCATGCCAAAGATGATTTCTTGCGCATGAAAGTTGTGCGAAATGCCGATGTCGTTAATGCCTTCAAGCAAAATGACGTCGGTAACACCGGATCGGGTGAGAACGTCACGGTTCAACCGCTCTAACGCGCTTTCGCCATGTCTCACGGTGTCTTGCAAAAATTGGTTCCCGGAAATGCCGGCATTGAGCACCGACATCGACGAACCGTTCGCGTGCAGGCGCTCGGCCAGGAAATCCGGCCAACGATGGTTCGCATTCAACGTCGAATGCACGCCGTCGGTGATCGAGTCGCCGAGCACGACGACGGCTCCATCGACTGGACGATCGACTTTCACGTCGACGCCGTCGAGCCAAAACCATGCGTTCACTTTTTTATGAAACGCCGCGCCGTTCGTCTGGTTGCCTTCGGCAACGTATGTCGTGGCACTCGAAACGGCGTGCCATGTGGCGGGACCGCTTTCGCCCGGCACATATACGCTTACGGCGATGTCACTTCCTACCGCGACCGGCAACGACACCGCATCGCTCACAATCGTTGCCCCAACCGGAATCTTCACCGATCCGGCCCCGTCAAACGTGACCGGCCGGTCACTTCCTGATGCGGTTTCCGCCCCGTCGCCCGCAATCGCCACATGCACTTCGCCCAGCGTCAGCGGTTTTTCGCCGTACTGATTGGAAAGCCGAATTCGTAAAGCTTCACCCGCCAAATGCGGGTGAATCATCATGCGAACGGTTTCGTTGTGAAACCCTCTATCGGAAATGCCGCCGGGCCGCGGCGGCTGCTGGCTTGCTTCCCACGCCCCGATCCACTGCGTCATTCCTGACAATTTTACAGCGTTGGTTCTCTGTTCTCCATCGGACGCCAAACTGGCAATGCCGATCGTGAATGCAATCATGAAAGCGATGAGTACTGCTGTTAAGACGCGCAATCTGTTGCGGGCCGATTGTTCTTTGGACAATGCTTTCCTTCTCCCTTAAATGCGGTTGTCATCGAACTGAAATAAAGGTAACCTTAATATAAAATTTAACAAAATTCCTAATGTTATCGACATAGGTCTTTCGT
>DASSOY010000078.1 GCA_035700025.1 Bacillales bacterium
CACTTATCCCTTACAGGAAATGACGAAACCCAAGCCGAAAATAGCACCTAAAAAAGAAAAGGCGAGCGTTGTGAAAAAGCCTCACAAGCCCGCTGGGAATCACCCTTGGAAACAATATAACATCTCAAGGGTACCACAACGAACATAATCAAACAATATGCCTTTCATCCCTAAAGGCCCAAACGCTTTATAGTGATTGGAATCAAGGGCACGCCGCAGCCTTTACCCTTGATGAAATGAGCTATAAAGCTAAATTCCCCATAGGGGATGAAAGGCAGAATCATAAAGGTGACAGAATCACTGACGTCTTAATATGACATTTTCACTGACGTTTGACATGGAAAATAACGTAGATGTGAGACCTTTTTCACGAGTGTGTCGTATATAGAGTAGGAGAGTCCGGAAGGGGCGGGATGAGTTGTCCGACGAAGAAAAGCTAAAAAACCAAATTCTTCGCTCAAATAAAGAGAAGGCTATAGAAGAGATCAAAAGGTTTATTTTTACATATGTGAAAAACTGGTCATATACAGATGATATTGTGCAAGATGTATTTCTGGCCGTATATTTAAATTTTGACACCACCTATAAAGAAAAATGCAAAATCAAAACATGGATTTTAACTATTGCAGCCAATAAAGCAAAGGATTTTTTGAAATCCTCGCATTATAAAAGAGTCGCTCTTACAAACCGTTATCTTCATCAAACAAACACTCAAACCCCCGAAACCTCCCTCATGCAAAATCAGATGAAATAAAGAGGGCACAGCAAAAGATGCACACCTTACGTACGTGTACGGCAAAGATAATTCAATCCTTTCATACACTTATAAAACGAACGGTAAAATCATTAAAGATACCTTATCCGCACAATAAGAAAAGGAGCAACGTAAAAACAGCACCCTGTTGGGTGCTGTTTCAAAAGGCAAACAAGTTATCCGCGGCGGGCGCCGCGGCCGCCTCTTTTCGATTCCGTCTGCCGTTTGATCGTTGCGATGTTTTCTTCGCTGTCTTTCAAAAAACGACTCAGCTTGTCTTCGAACGAAACGGTTTTCCGCGGCTTGCGCGGACCGCCTCCATTTCCGCCGCCTCGAGGGCGATAGCCTTCTTTCGCCTTCCGGATCGACAAGCCGATTTTACCGTCATCAGCAACATTGATGACTTTCACCGTCACCTCGTCGCCGACTTTAAGAATTTCCTTGATATCCTCGACGTAACGATCGTCCACCTCACTAATATGGACGAGACCCGTCTTGCCGTCCGGCAATTTCACAAACGCGCCGAATTTCGTGATGCCCGTCACTGTACCGCTTAACTTGTTGCCTACTTCTGTTGACATGAAAAAATGTTTCCTCCCAATCCGTTTTCAAAAATCGCGCTGAACACAGGGCTTTTGATTCTACCAGTATACAGAACGCAAAAAGCGCGTGTCAATTGTTATCGCTTTCCCCGGACGTGAACACAATTTCCCCGTCCTTCGTAAGGAAATAATCCTTCCTCGCCAGCTGCCCGATATAATCCGGATCTTTTAGTTTTGTCACCTTTTCTTTCAATTTATTCTCTTCTTTCCTCATGTGCGACAATTTTTCCGCATATTCCGCTTTTTGCTGCCGTTTTTCTGCAATCAACTGTTGCTGGGCAGTGATCACGGACGTCATCGATACGGCGGCAATCCCGATCAATATAAAAAAAGCGGTCAAACGTCTTGTGAGCCCGCGTCTGCGTTTCTTGCGCAACTTCTCGTACAATTGCTGGTCTTCTATGTAAGCGCCCGTGCCGATCGGGGTGACTTTTTTCTTTTTTCGTTCGCTAACCAACGCATACCCTCCGTCCGTTGTCAGTCCGATTTCGTAAACCACTGGATGATCGTACGTGTTACTTTCTTCATTTGTTGGAAAACTCCTGCAAGGTTGCCAAAAAAGTTTTTCGCGCCTTGCAACGCCGCATCAGGCACGACGAGGCGGCCAACCCAAATGACAGGTGTGGAAACGACCGTCCAGCCGACAAACAGGGCGGCGAGCACTCCGCGAAGCAGCCATTTAACCAAAGTATACACGAATTGCCACAACAAATGAACCGGACGAACGAAAAGCAGCCAGCCGATTTTTTTTAAAATCCGAATGAAGCCCCGGACCACACGAATCAATCCGTTCAAAAACTGCATGTACAACGACTCAAACAAGCCTTTGTAAGCCGCATAACCGCATAATAGCGCTAAAAAAATATAAATGCGTACGTTTCCGTGATTCACATGCAACAGCACATAAAATACGAGCATGCCTTGCAGCAGCCAAAACAACACATCGCCGGCCATCTGCACGGGATGCCAACGCCTTCGGCCGCTTCGGTAAAAAAAGCGGCCGTACGTATCGACGGAAACGCCAATCCAGAGACCCATGCCGACCATGGCGGCCATCGTCAGGAATTGGACCGACAGGTTCATTTAAATAACTTGCTAAAGAATCCTTTAGCCTGCTCCCCGGGCTGTTCATCGAGATAGGCCATGTCATACACTTTTCCTTCGATATGGACGACGCCTTGGTCGACATCGAGATTTTGCATCTTTAAATTCGCCCCGCGGATCGCCAAAAACCCCATCACCGTCTCGAGCAAAAATTCTTCATGGTCAAAGCTGTCTACTCGCTTCACGCCCGTAATCTCGAGTTTCTTGCGCCCTTTCATGGAAACGTTATGATCCGGTTGTTTCGGTTGATTGGCCGAGCCGAATTGATGATACTGCTCCATCGTTCTCCCCCTCGCTGGAAGTTAGAAGTGAGAAGTCAGAGGTTTAACACCCCAGCCTACACGTCTTTTACTAGCACTTTATGAGGGACGAGCCGAATTTAGAACGAGCCGTCGGGATTTTGCCTGCCTCATCGCGGACAAACGCAAGCGACATGGATGACCGGAAGCTGACAGAGGTTTTTAACATCAGCAGAGGCCGCCAAAAGCTTCGCTTTTGGCGGCCTCCACTTCTACTCTTCTTTTTTGACGGGCTCCTCACTTTGAATCGAGTACATCGAAGCCGCGTCTTCTTTTTTCGACGTTTCCTTCAAGTGGTCGACGATTACGGTAAGTATTTTTTGCCCGTACCGGATTTCCAGCGTATCCCCCGGTTGGACGTCCGTGCTTGATTTCGCCTTTTTGCCGTTGACAAGAATGCGCCCTTGGTCGGCGACTTCCTTTGCAACGGTTCGGCGCTTGATCAAGCGGGAAACTTTCATAAATTTATCGAGCCGCACTACTTAACCTTTTCTTTCAATTTGTTGCCGGGGCGGAAGGCAGGAACGACCGTCGCCGGAATTTCAATCGTTTCCCCGGTTTGCGGATTGCGCCCGGAGCGGCTCGCACGCTCGCGCGTTTCAAACGTCCCGAATCCAACAAACTGCACTTTTTCCCCGTTTTTCAAGGCTTCGCTAATCTCATCGATCACTGCGTTCACCACAGTTTCCACGTCTTTCTTCGTCATTGAAGTTTTCTCTGCAATATTGCTCACCAAATCGTTTCTGTTCATAGAAAACCCTCCTTAAATGATTCATGGCACCGCCGGAGACGGCGCGATCCTTGGTGCGGACAAGGTCCGTCAAAAAAAATATTCGCTTTTCAGCGGTGATTTCCTGCCGCAAGCATAAAATTTTACACTGAATCGACGGCTTTTTTCGATCGCATGACACGAAAAACCTCGGCCGTCTTCAAATAGCCGGTGCGTCGGAGCATTCGCAAAAAGACCACTATACCGACGGCCACTCCGATAAGCGCTTGACACGTTGCCGCAAGTCGTCCTCCGCCAGAGAAAACAAGGGCAAGAGCAAACTGCGACAGCAGCACCGCAAGCGTCATCACCGCGAGCGAGAGAATGAGTTTGCCGCCCGACCGGAAAAGAAATGAAAAGGCGGCGGTCTCCTGGTGGAGCAGACGCCCGTCGAGCCAAGCGATGACGGCGAATGCGGCGGCGGTGGCTGCGGCAGCACCGCTCGTTCCGAAGAGCGGAACGAGCATGACATTGAGCGCGAGTTTGCAAAGCAAGCCGGCGAGAGCATGCCGAAACGAAAGTTTCGTGAAATCGAGCGCTTGCAGAATCGCGGTCATGACGAGTGCGAGCGAGGCGAAGAGCATCGCCGGCCCGAAAAGCGCCAAGGATGCTGTGCCGGCGGAGTCCTCAAACAGCATCCGGTTGATCGAAGGGGCGGCGGCGGCGAAGCCGGCGGCAGCCGCGGCAGCAAAGGCGGTGGCGAGCTTTAAGGCTTGTCCGCATTTTTCACAAATGTAGCGGATGTCTTGTTTCCGTCTCGCTTTTGAGAGCGCTGGCACGAAAGCGACCGCAAAGGAGGTAGCCGCGGCCGTACAGAGCTGCAAGAGCGGATACCCTCTGTCGTAAATCCCCATCCATTTCAACGCATGAGATGGCTCTGCGCCAAGAAGCGGAACGACCGTGAACGTGTCGATCATTAAACAAAAAACGACGGTTAAGGAACATACCGAATAGACGAGGCCGTCGAGCAATATGACACCCTTAAGGCGCGCAAGCGGAAGACGGATCTGTCCCGGCTTCAACAGGCGGCGACCGCGTAAAAGGAGAACCGCCAATAGCACGAAAGAAACGGCGAATCCGGCCAACGAACCGAGCGCGGCCAATTCTCCGGTCGTGTAAGGGTCGAAACCGCGGGCGAAAGCAAGCCAGGCGAAGCCGATGATGCAACTGGCGCGGATCAGTTGCGCCAGCAACTGGGAAAGCGCGGTTGGCCGCATGTTTTCGTGCCCTTGAAAAAAGCCGCCGGCGACGGCAATGAAAGGCACGAACAGAAAACAAAACGAGATCGTGCGCAACGGGCCGGAAAGGCGCGGGTCACCCATCCATGAGGCGATGGCGGGCGCGCCAAAAAACAAGCAACCGAAAAGCACGGTCGCCAATATCGCAATGACGAAAAACGATCGCAGAAACAAGCCGGCTGTCCCCCGCGAACCGTTCACTGTGAGATGGCCGGAAACCATTTTCGAGACGACCGCTGGAAAACCATAAGTGGCCAAAAAAAGCGCAATCGCAAAAAATGGATACACTTGCTGATATACATAAAAGCCGAGATCCCCGGCGAGATTTTGAAACGGAATGCGGTAAGCGGCGCTCATGATTTTCACGCCGACGGCAGCGGCCGTCAAAAGCAACGCTCCGCGCCACAATGAGGAAGACATCGAAAATAAACCCCTTTTTCTTCCGATTGTAGCATACAACGAAAAAAGCGTGGAAAAAACAACATTCGTTTTTCCACGCTTTAGCTTACTGTTCCATTTGCTTGGCCAAAAATCCGGCAGCCGTCTCAGCCAATTTATGATCGACTTCATTTACGGGTTCGCCGTCCTTTTGGGCAAGAACGACGGTTCCGATCGGATCGCCGTTCGCAATAATCGGCGCCGCCACGAAGGAGGAAACGGCAGGGGCGCCCTCCATTAATTCCGAACCTTCGTCTTCCGTTCTTGAAGCATAAGTTTGGCGATTTTCCATCGTTTTTTCCAGAACGATGCTGATATTCTTATTCATATATTCTTTTTTCGATCCGCCCGCAACGGCGATAATGCTATCACGATCAGAGATGAGTGCAAGTTTCGCCGAATGTTCGGCCAAGGATTCCGCATATTCTTTCGCGAAATTTCCGAGCTCATTGATCGGTGAGTATTTTTTCAAAATAACTTCGCCGTCGCGGTCAACGAAGATTTCAAGCGGATCACCTTCTCGAATGCGAAGCGTTCTGCGAATTTCTTTCGGGATCACGACTCTGCCCAAATCATCGATTCTTCTTACTATGCCTGTTGCTTTCATCATGATGCCTCACTTTCTGTGTATGTTCCATGAAGAATGAGCGATGCTTTTCGTTTATTATCTTCCAAATTCGAGGTTGTATGCATGATTTTAGGCCGTTTGTTTTTGTGATTCGTTCAAATCCGCTAACGCCTCTTTCAATCGCGTCAACTGCGCCGAAACATCCTTTCCGCGTCCTTTCAAAACGAGTTTGATCTTGTTTCCTTCCGTTCCGAGACTGACGGCGTCCTTCATCCGGCTGACTGAGTCCGCCAGCCCAACACGGTTAAGCCCGGCGCTCGCCGTTTCCGAGAAAAGCACCGAAAAACTCATTTTCGATTGCTTGATTGCCTCAATGCCGAGTTCGCCCGCCAATGCTTTGACACGCGCCACTGTGAACAACCGGCCAACTTCTTCGGGAAAGTCGCCGAACCTGTCGATCATTTCGTCCTCAAGGTCAAGCACTTCCTGGAGTGAATCAATATTCCGGAAACGTTTGTACATCTCGATTTTTTGTCCGGGATCGTTGATGTAATCGTCAGGAATGTAGGCATCCGCCTCAATTTCCATTTCGACTTGCGGTTTATTCGCATTTACGGTCACGCCGCGTTTCGACGCGATCGCGTCCTCAAGCATTTGTGAATACAAATCGAACCCGACCGAGTCAATGAATCCGTGCTGTTCGGCCCCGAGCAAATTTCCGGTTCCGCGAATCGACAAGTCCCGCATGGCGATTTTAAAACCGGAGCCGAGTTCGGTAAACTCCTTGATCGCCTGCAACCGTTTTTCCGACACTTCATTGAGTACTTTATCGCGCTGATACGTCAAGTAGGCATAGGCAACCCGATTCGATCTCCCGACACGCCCGCGCAATTGATACAGCTGGGAAAGCCCCATCTTGTCTGCATCATGCACGATCAACGTATTTACGTTCGGAATGTCAACTCCTGTTTCAATAATCGTCGTTGAAACGAGCACGTCGTATTGGCCGTCAAGAAAATCGAACATGACGGTCTCCAATTCATTTTCTTTCATTTGCCCATGCGCGAACGCCACTCTCGCATCCGGAACAAGCGCGGCGATTTCCTCGGCTTTCCTTTGGATGCTGTCGACTCGGTTATACAAGAAGTACACTTGACCTTCCCGCGCCAGCTCACGTTCAATCGCTTCCCTCACCAGCATCCCGTTATATTCAGCCACATACGTCTGCACTGGAAAGCGATTTTCCGGCGGCGTTTCAATGACTGACAAATCTCGGACACCGAGCATCGACATATGGAGCGTGCGCGGAATCGGCGTGGCCGTCAAGGTCAATACATCGACGTTCGCTTTCCACTTTTTGATTTTTTCTTTATGAGTGACCCCGAAACGCTGCTCTTCATCGACGACGAGCAATCCTAGATCATGGAACGCGACGTCTTTGGACAACAGCCGGTGGGTCCCGATGACGAGATCGACGGTTCCGTTTTTCAAACCTTTCAACGTTTCTTTCTGTTGTTTTTTCGTACGAAACCGACTCAACAACCCGATATTTATCGGATATTCGGCAAACCTTTCGCTGATCGTTTCAAAATGCTGTTGCGCCAAAATTGTCGTCGGCACAAGAAACGCAACCTGTTTTCCGTCGACGATTGCTTTGAATGCCGCCCGAATCGCCACTTCCGTTTTCCCGTAACCGACATCCCCACACAGCAACCGATCCATCGGCCGCTCGCTTTCCATGTCTTGTTTAATTTCTTCGATCGCCCGCAACTGGTCGGCCGTTTCCTGGTACGGAAATGCGACTTCAAATTCTCTCTGTTCGAGCCCGTCCTTCGCGAAGGCATGTCCCTTGCTCGCCTGACGTTTTGCATACAATTCGATGAGATCGTCGGCGATGTCTTGGACCGAGGACTGGACGCGTTTCTTTACGCGCTTCCATTCGTTTCCGCCCAGCTTGTAAACTTTCGGGTCCTTTTCTTCGGAACCGATGAATTTTTGCACCTGATCGATTTGTTCCACCGGCACATAAAGCTTGTCGTTGCCGGCATAGCTTAAATGCAAATAATCCTTGTGCGTGCCGTTCACTTCTATCGTCTTGATCCCGAGATACTTTCCGATCCCGTGATTGATATGAACGACATGGTCCCCGACCTTTAACTCCGAATAACTTTTGATTCGCTCCGCGTTGGATAGTTTTTGCCGTTTGCGCGTTTTCTTAACTTTCTTCGTAAATACTTCGTGCTCCGTAATGACGGCAAGCTTTGCGAGAGGCAGTTCAAACCCTCCGCTGACATCGCCGAGAATGATTTGCGTACTTTTCTGAATGGTTGTTCCATCTGCGATGTCGGCCTGCATCTGATAGTCGGCGAGCACATCTTCCAGCTTTTTCGCTCGTTTTTCGTTAACGGCGAGAAACACAACCGCATAATCGGATTTTCGCCAGCGCTCGACTTCATTTTTTAACACATGCATTTGACCGTGGAAATTTTGCATCGCTCGGCAAGTGACATTGACGATGTTATCGGGCTGAGTATGTGCAATATGACGCAAAAACAAGGAAAAATATAATTTCGGCAACGGCTCGGAAAGCGTTTCCGTATCATGAGAGACTTCGATCTTCGAAGGCATTTCTCCTTGTTCTGTTAACGTCGCCCGCCATTCCGCTTCTTCTTTGTCGAGATGTTCAGCCGTTTCTCGGACGCGGCTGATTTCATCGAACGCGATCACGGCGTCACCGCCCGCGTAATCTAATAAACTTGCCGGCTGCTCGTAATACAAGGACATGTATTTGTAAGCCCCTCGCAGCGGCTGATGTTCCCGCAGTTGCTCGATTTCATGCGAAACCGATTCGGAAAGTTTCTCTTTGACGTCTTTTTTTCGCACTCGTGTAAGCGTATCCGACAACTGATGTTCTAAGTGTTCCGCCCCGCGTTCATAGTGTTTCGGGTAAAGGATGATTTCTGCGGCGGGACCGATCGTTAAAGATGGAATCTTATCGGCCGATCGTTGGCTTTCCACGTCGAAATAACGTATAGAATCGACTTCCGATCCATATAGCTCAATGCGTACTGGATGCGGTTCCGTCAACGGATAAATATCGATAATTCCGCCCCGCACGCTGAATTCACCTGGTGAAGCCACCTGTGTCTCTCGTTCGTAGCCTCCGGCAATCAACGTACTTATGAACTCATCGAGATCAATTTCCCCGCCCATTTCTACGTGCACACGGCTTTTTTGCCACAAAGCCTTCGGCGGCAACATTCTTCGCAACCCGGCGACCGGTATTACGACGACTTTCTTTTCCTGTTCCGTCAAAACATTCAATACTTCTAGCCGCTGGGCCCTTAACTCGGGGCTGGCAGCGGCTATTTCGGAAGAAATCAGCTCATTTACGGGATACAGATAAACATCTTTCTCGTCCAGAAATTCGGACAAGTCCTCGTAAACTTTTTGCGCTTGGTATAAATTATGGGTAACGACCAGCAACGGCCGCTTGATTTTTTCATAGATTGCTGCAAGGAACAGCGTGCGTGCGGATTGGGAGAGCCCCGCAACGAGCTGCTCACGAAGTCCTCCATTCAGCCCTTCAACGACGGAAGCACATTCGCCGCCGTCTTCAAATCGTTGTCGCAATCCCAACAAGTCGATTCCTCCCCTCTGCCTCTGTCGATCTATTGAATAAACGATTTCAATTGATGATAGTCCGGGTTTCTTTCCAATGCTTCTTGACAGTCTTCGCACACCGTTTTCACCAATACTTCGCCGTTATCATTATAATGAATCATTTCGCGGCGTTCTTCCACTGTCAAATGATTGAACCCGAGTTGCTCTGCATGATAAAACTCGTTTTGCAGCTGTCCGATTTGCGTCCCGCAATACCGGCATTGATAAGTAATCGCCATCCGAAAAACCCTCCTTAATGCCATCTTATGCCTAGTATGGGCACTAAGGAATTTGTCTATTCAACGATTAAATGTGTTCATGACTCGCTCAAACGGTTCGTCGATCCATTGCCGGCACGCTTGCGCCGCGCGTTCAACGGCATCGGCCGCCGCCTCGCGTTCCGCTTTCGGAAACGGCTTGAGCACGTAATCCATCACCATCGTTCTTTCTCCCGGATGACCGATGCCGATGCGAATTCTTTTAAATTGCTTCGTGCCGAGATGAGAAATCACCGACTTCATTCCATTATGTCCCCCCGCACCGCCATGCGGACGAAGCCGGATTTTCCCCGGCGGCAAATCAAGATCGTCGTAAATCACAACGATCTCCTCAGGACTTCCGCCAAAGTAATCGAGAAATGCTCTTACCGCTTCGCCGGATGCGTTCATGTACGTCAGCGGTTTGAGCAATACGGTTTTTTCTCCATTCACCTCGCCAATACCGAATTTCGCTTGGCATTTTTTTTTCTTTAACGGAAGCGACAAGTCCTTGGACAAACGATCGACGACCATGAATCCGACGTTGTGACGGGTTTTTTCGTATCGAAATCCGGGGTTTCCCAATCCAACGATCACTTTCAAAGAATTTCACCCTTTATCCATATGATTTCGCGAACGAGAACATTCAGAAGAGGCGTAACCTGAACGGTTACGCCTAAGGTACAACCGAAATCTCGTTATTCTTCTTCGCCTTCCCCGTTCTCGCCGTCTTTTTCGGCATCGACAAGTTCCGGTTCGGTGATCTCCTCGTCTGTCGTATCCTCCGGCTCTTCCGCCTGCGGAGGCGTTACGGAAACGATCGTTTCCTCAACATCGTTCAAAATCTCATAATTTCCCGTTTTCGCGAGATCCTTGATGGAAAGCGAGTCGCCGATTTCGAGTTTCTCGATGTTCACTTCAATCGCTTCCGGAATATCGGCGGGCAACGCTCTCACCGTAATTTCATGGAGCAAATGCTGGACGACCCCGCCTTCTTTCTGTCCCGCCGACTCGCCGACCAAATGAACGTTCACGTCGGCATCCACTTCGCTGGACATGTCCACCTTGTAAAAATCAGCATGCAACAATTCGTCTTTAATCGTATCCGTCTGATATTCGTGCAACATGACCGGGTAATCTTCCCCGTCGATTTTCATCGTGATGACGCCGTTCCTTCCCGCTTTACGGATCACTTTGATGAAATCACTGCCGTCGATAAAAATCGCTCGGCTGTCCACGCCGTTTCCATAAAGCACAGCCGGTATGTTTCCCGTCCGGCGAAGACCTTTCGTATTCGATTTCGATAAATCCTCTCTCGATTGAGCCTGTAACACAATTGCCATTAGAATCACCTTCCTAAAAGGATTGTCAATGCTTGTGTAGTCAGTCAAACAATTTCGATACGGACAATTTCTCATGAACACGGATGATCGCTTCCGCCAACAACGGAGCGACGGAAAGTTGTGTCACTCGATCGAACCACTTTTCCTCCGGCAATGGAATCGTATTCGTAATGACCAGCTCTTTAATCTCCGAATTTTGAATCCGCTCGACCGCCGGTCCGGACAACACTGGATGCGTGCAGCAAGCATACACTTCTTTTGCGCCATTTTCAACCAGGGCATTCGCAGCAAGGGTGATCGTTCCCGCCGTATCGATGATATCATCGATGATTATGGCCGTCTTTCCTTCAATGTTGCCGACGATGTTCATCACTTCGGCGACATTCGGTTTCGGCCGGCGTTTATCAATGATCGCGATCGGCGTTTTCAAGCGCTCCGCCAATTTTCGGGCACGCGTGACCCCGCCATGATCAGGCGATACGACAACGATGTCTTGCAATTCTTTTTGAAGAAAATAATCACCCAAAATCGGCACACCGAGGAGTTGATCGACCGGAATGTCAAAGAACCCTTGAATTTGCGGTGCATGGAGGTCCATGGTTATGACGCGCGTAGCTCCTGCCGTTTCGAGAAGGTTCGCGACCAGCTTTGCCGTTATCGGTTCGCGGGCACGCGCCTTCCGGTCTTGGCGGGCGAAACCGTAATAAGGCATTACGACATTGATCGTGCGAGCCGATGCGCGTTTCAAAGCATCAATCATGATTAACAATTCCATGAGATGTTCGTTGCCCGGATCGCTCGTGGATTGAATGACGTAAACGTCACATCCCCGGACGCTTTCTTCAATGTTGATCTGAATTTCACCGTCGCTGAATCGAGTCACTGAACTTTTTCCCATATTCACGCCGATCTCGTTCACGATTTCTTCGGACAGCGCCCGGTTCGAATTTAAGGTGAAGACTTTTAAATCCGGGTCCAAGTAGTTGGCCATGGTTACAACCCTTTCCGTTGATTTAGTTTATGTCGGTAGTTCTCTTTCGTCGTTTGCCTGGAACGAGCAATGGCCAGCGCTTCTTCTGGAACAAAATCGGTAATGGTCGATCCCGCCGCGACAAACGCATTTTTCTCAACGGTCACCGGAGCCACCAAATTCACGTTGCATCCAACGAATGCGCCGTCCCCGACCTTCGTCAAATGTTTATTATGGCCGTCATAATTGACCGTAATCGCTCCGCAACTGAAATTGACGTTCTTTCCGATTTCCGCATCGCCGAGATAGCCGAGATGGGAAGCTTTCGATCCTTGGCCGATTTTCGACTTTTTCACTTCCACGAAATTTCCGATCTTCACTTCATCCCCGATGAGCGATTGCGGTCGAATATGGGCAAACGGTCCAATTTTCACGCGGCTGCCGATCGAACTGTCATGAACAACGGACTGCTTAACGACGCTGCTGTCGCCGATTTCAACGTCTTTTAACTCGCTTTGCGGTCCAATCTCACATTCATTTCCGACCTTCGTGTTTCCTTTGAGAACCGTTCCCGGATATATGACCGTATCCGCGCCGATTGTTACCTCTGCGTCGATATAAGTATTTTCCGGATCGATGAGCGTAACGCCGTTTCGCATGTGACCTTCATTCGTCCGCCTGCGCATGATCCGCTCAACCGCTGAAAGTTGAACCCGATCATTCACGCCAAGTGTTTCCGCTGCATCCGCAGTCGCAAAAGCCCGCACCGATTTCCCTTCCTTTCGCAGGATCTCAATGCAGTCGGGCAAATAATACTCGCCTTGTGCGTTATTATTACCCACCTGTTTCAATGATTTAAACAACTCGTGATTATGAAAACAATAAATGCCGGTATTAATTTCCTGAATACGCTTTTCCTGTTCAGAAGCATCTTTTTCCTCGACCACACGCTCCACAGATCCGTCTTCAGCTCGTATGACGCGGCCGTATCCGAACGGATCGTCTGTGATCGCTGTAAGAATCGTCGCAGCGTTTTCCGCATTTTCGTGATGCTCGATCAATGCGGCAATCGTTTCACTCGTTATCAACGGAGTGTCCCCGTATAATACGACGGTCGTTCCCTCTTCATTGCCGAGCAAAGGTTCCGCTTGCATGACGGCATGCGCCGTGCCGAGCTGCTCTTCTTGCAGGACGTATTCGGAACATTCGCCAAGCTCTTCCCGAACCGCTTCGGCGCCGTTACCAACTACGGTTACGACGCGATCCACCCCGGAATGGCGAGCCTGTTCGACAACGTGACGGACCATCGGTTTCCCGCAAACGGGATGAAGCACTTTATACAGTTTCGACTTCATCCGCGTACCTTGCCCCGCAGCAAGAATTACTGCGTATCGATTTTGTGCCATTCTATTCCTCCGCATCTCGCTTTTTCCCATAACGAATATATCTTAAATGGTATCATATTTCAAGAATGGCGCCGTTTCCAACAGATTCCCTTCCATCGACAACCGGCAGGGTGCACAAAAAAGAACCCGGCTTTTTCCAACCGGGTTCTTTCCGTCAAGATGCGCCAGCTTCTTCGAACGATTCTTCCTCCTGACTGGCACGTTCATACTCTTCCAACACCGAAGTTTGTATTTTCTCTCTCGTGTTCGATGTTATCGGATGAGCAATATCCCTAAACTCTCCGTCGGGAGTTCGCTTGCTCGGCATCGCCACGAACAAGCCATTGTTTCCGTCGATGACACGAATGTCATGTACCACAAACTCCTCGTCAATGGTAATGGAAGCGATCGCCTTCATTCGGCCATCCGTGTTGACCCGACGCAATCTTACGTCAGTGATTTCCATCATTTGACACCACCTTTTAACAAGCTCTATCTCCGGGACTACTACAATCTTCCACATAAAACGCAAGATTCCTTCCTATAAAATAAAAAAATTTAAAATTTTTCAGGAAAACCCTCAAAAAAGAAACTTGCTCTCTCTGACACCGGTTTTAACTGACGATCAACTTGATCGTATTCGAGAGGTCGAATCCAAACAACGAAAAAAAAACTGCCTTATGGCAGCTAACCGACTTGCGCGACAACCTCGATTTCGATTTGCGCACCTTTGGGCAGTTTCGACACTTCGACGCAGGAGCGCGCAGGCTGATGATGTTTGAAATAACTTCCGTAAACCGCGTTCACTTCTTGAAAATCTTCCATGTTTTGCACGAACACCGTCGTTTTCACGACGGATTCCAGAGATGCGCCCGCAGCTTTGAGAACGGCTTGTAAATTTCGAAACACTTGATGGGTTTGCTCATGGATTCCGCCTTCAACCAACTTTCCTTCGGGAGTCAATGGAATTTGCCCCGAACTGTAAAACAAGTTTCCCGATACAATGCCTTGGGAATAAGGGCCGATCGCTTCGGGGGCTTCTGTCGTATGCACGCTCTTCATTGCGCTTCATCTCCTTGTTCTCGTTCAAAAGTTTGTTCGAAAAAACTTCCCTTTTCCATCCGAACCGTTTGACTCTCCTCGTCGAAATCGGCAAAACGCAGCAATGACAAGTAATTCTCTACGAGCCGTTGGCTCACTTCCTTCGTTTCAACAAAGACGCCAACACCGGCAAGCGATGCATCGAATTCCTCGAGCAAATTGATCATGCCGCGGATCGTGCCCCCGGCCTTCATGAAATCGTCGATGATCAGCACGTTTGATCCGGCCGGCAAACTTCTTCGCGCAAGCGCCATCGATTGAATGCGTCTCGTTGAACCGGATACGTAATTGATGCTAACCGTGGAACCTTCGGTGACGCGTCCGGCGCGCCGCACGATGACAACGGGCACGCCGAGTTGGGATGCGGTAGCATAGGCAAGCGGAATGCCTTTCGTTTCCATTGTCATCACAATATCCACATTTTCGTCGGCATAGGCAGAAGCAAACAGCCTTCCGATTTCATTGACGTAGCGCGGGGATCCAAGCAAATCGGTCATATACAAATACCCTCCGGGCAGCCAGCGATCCGATTTTTCAAGCTGGTTTCGAAGCTTTTCCACGGTTTCTGCTGCTTCCCCTACGTCTGTCCTCGGTATGTATTTCACGCCGCCTGCGGCGCCGGGAACGGTCACGAGCTCGCCCGCTTTTTGCGTTTCGAAACTTTCCTTCACGATGTCAAGATCCTCGCTGATCGAAGATTTCGCCGCCTGATAACGATCGGAAAAATAAGTCAACGAGATGAGTTCATGCGGATGGTTGAGCAAATACCGCGTCATATCGACCAGTCTGCCGCTTCGCTTTAACTTCATGCCCGAATTTACCCCCAAAAACGAATAATCTAAGGTGACTATACCACTTTTGTACGGGTTTTCTCAAGTCTCCTTGCCGCCCATCGACCGTACATGATAGACGTTCGGACAAAAACCTCTGAGCCCGTTCACGAGTCTGCGCATTCGCGATTCCGACTTAGTCAAGGCGAACACCGTCGGACCGCTTCCGCTCATCAGCACGCCGTCGGCGCCTAAATCGTTCATCTTTCGTTTAATGAGCGCCACTTGCGAAACTTTTTTCATGACGAGCGGCTCAAACACGTTCTCCATTTTTTCGCACATCTTCCGATAGTTCCGTCGTTCGATCGCTTCGACAAGGCCATCGACGTCGGGATGTTTGATGTCCCCCATTTGCAATTGCCGATACATGTCTTTCGTTGAAACGCCGACATTCGGTTTCGCAAGCACCACCCAGCACGGAGGCGGTGGAGATATCGGTGATAAAATTTCTCCTCTTCCCGTGGCGACAGCGGTGCCTCCATATACACAGAAAGCTACGTCTGAACCGATTTCACTACCGATTTCAGCGAGCTCCTGCATTGATAAGTTGAGCCGCCACAATCGGTTCAATCCCCTGAGGACGGCAGCGGCATCACTGCTTCCTCCGGCCAGTCCGGCCGCAACCGGAATTTGCTTGTCTATGCTGATGGTCACTCCTTTGTTGACCTCAAAGCGCGTCTGCAGCAACTGAGCCGCTCGATAAGCGAGATTCCGATGATCCTCGGGCAAGAACCCCGAGGAAGTGCTGACGCGAATTTTTTCGTGATCGGTGCATTCGAGTTCCAGTCGATCGGCGAGATCGATCGTCGTCATCACCATTTTTACTTCATGGTAACCGTCGTCCCTTTTATTTAACACATCCAACGCTAAATTGATTTTCGCCGGCGCCTTCATGAACAATTTCATTTTTCATCACCTTCACTTCCGCAAACACGATCCATTTCATTATACATGAAAAAATCGAAGCCGAAAGGCTTCGACCAACGGCCCAAACATGAAAAAACCGAAGCCGAAAGGCTTCGGTTTAGTTATTTTTCTTGCTCCAATTGTCTTTCGGCAATCTCAATCGCCCGCTTGACCATATTTCCCGCGTCGCGGGCGCGAATGCCTCCCCATCCTTCTTTTTCCACCGTTTCGTAAAAGCCGAGTTCTTTGGCAATCTCGACTTTCAAACGATCGGACATGACGCCGCCTCTTCTGCTCATGCTGATGAACCCCTTTCCGGTTTTCCGACGCATGAAGCCGCGAAAAAACGCCCCTTTTGTGCCGCCGCGGCACACGGCCGCGGCATTCTTAGGCTTCGCACAAAAGAGGGCGTTTATCCATTCCTTATGTATCCAAGTGGCAATAGCAGGACAGAAAAATTACTGCCCGCTCGCCGCCATGGTTCCTGTCTCGGTAAAAGTGAGTTCCACCGATTCTGTCAAAACGTCAGTGTAGCTGTAAGATACCCTTTCGAACGAATTGCTTTCCGGATCGAGCTTGACGATAAACACTGCTGGATAGGTTTCTTCTAATACACCTGATCTTTCAATGGTTTTCCGGCGACCGCCGTTCGCTTTCAAAGTCAAACGTTGACCGACCTGTGTTTCCAATGAACGCTTGATATCCAAAATCGTTTTGGCCATTTACCATCCACCTCACTTATGTATGAGTATACATCAATTGTGAAGATTTGTCAAAGAAAACATTTAATTATAACAAGCAAATTTTCGGGTGTCAATTAACAATTTCTTTTTTTTTTAAGATGCGCAAGATGCGGCATCCTTATTCATTGGACGGCGAGCTGTCATCTTCATCGTCATGCGAACCGGCAATGGGCATGCCGGTTCGCAAGATCCCTTTCGTTTCGACGCCTCCGACGCCTTTTTCGCCCGACAATGTGTTTTTCAACGCTTCCCATACCGTTACCCGATCCATAAAAGAAGTCAGGCTGATTTTGGCCGCAATGTAGACGGGATCCAGTGCATGGATGTTGACCCGTCTCGGTGAACTTGCATAATTGGCGCCGGCCCGAATGATTCCCTCAAAATGCGACTGACAGGCGCCTGCGAAAATGACCAAATGGTCCAAGTGCGAAATCATGCTTCTGGCACTTTTCACCGCGCTGATGTAATCGCGGGAATGGCGGTAAGCGTTCAACTCGTGCTTTGCCCCTTTGCTCCGCACATACGCATCATGTCCCGTGAGCACGACGATGTCGGGGTTGACCTTCTCCATCCAGCCGCAAATTTCCTGCGCCATGTTCGTTTCCTTAACAAAATGGCCGTAAACGGGAACGCCGAGCTTTTCGTACAAAGCTAAACACTTCTTCAAATAATTCGCGTCTCCGTCCAAATGCAGCACTTTTCCCGGCAATTCAAAATAACGGTCTTCCCTGACGTATCCGCCCGTTGCGGTGTAATCCCTTTTCATTTTCAACAATTGATAATCCTGGCGAAACAACCGAAAGGAGTACGCTTCCTTCTTCGCCGTTTGCTTTCTGTATGCTTTCAATTCGTCCCTGCTCATCGGAACGAGATCATCGTAGGGCGCATCGGCATAAAGCCTTAAATCTTCTCCAGCCAAATGCACAATTCCGTTTTCGGCTATACGTTCCACACGAAACAGCACGTCGCAATCGTATGAGCGCCGTGCCACAATGTCTCCCGCCTGTATGTTCATGTGCTCCCCTCCTGCTCGACCGTCATTCTATCCTATGTACGGGAAAGGGAAAAAATGCTCTTAATGACGGGCGAGCGGCAGCAACTCATCGCTAAGCGCCGCAAATTCACGCAAAGAAACGGTTTCGGCACGCCGTTTCGGATCGATGCCGCTGTTTTCAAAACAAGCCATCAACACTGGTTTGTCGACGTTTGGGAGCAAGTTGCGCGAAAGGTTGTTGTAAATCGTCTTTCGCCGTTGTTTGAACGCATTTCGAACGACTTTGAAGAAGAAATCTTCGTCAGCGACTTCCACTGCCGGATCGGGCCGCATCACCAACGCCAAGACCGCGGAATCGACTTTCGGGTTTGGAAGAAACGCTGTCTTCGGTACGGTAAGAGCAGTACTCGCGTGCGCGTAATATTGCACAGCGATCGAGAGCGATCCGTAATTTTTATCCCCGGGGGAAGCAGCAATCCGCTCGGCGACTTCTTTTTGCACCATGACGACAATCTTTTCAAACGAGAGTCCGCTGTGAACCAATTTTAATAAAATGGGGGTGGTGATGTAATACGGCAAATTTGCGGCGACAGTGACGCGCTGTCCAGGCTTGAATTGCTCTGAAATCAAGTCGTTCAAATCGACCTTTAAAAAATCTTCATGGATGACTGTCACGCGCTCTTCGTCGGCGAACAAGCAACGTAAAACTTTTACCATCCGTTCATCGATCTCCACAGCGACAACACGGTCAGCACGCCGGGCCAGCTGCTGTGTGAGCGCACCGATGCCTGGTCCGATTTCCAGGACGCCGTCCCCGCTGGACAACTGCAAAACTTCCGTAATGCGATCCAAAACCGCGGCATCAATTAAAAAATTTTGCCCGAGGCTTTTTTTCAATGACAATCCATGTTCACGGAGCAATGCTTTTGTTTTTCCCGGTGAGGCAATGTTTTTCGTCATGCTTGTTCCTCCTGATCCAAGCGCCGGCACGCCTCGGCAAACTCTTCTTTCGTAATCTGAAACGCCGCGAGCCTCTTATGCAGCTGTTTTCCGTTGGCGTATCCGATATGCAGCAACCGTCCGAGCGCTTCCCTCCGCCGCTTCGCAGCCGGCCCGGCCATCAGCCCTGCATCAATTAAATCCGTTTTCGTGATCGTCGCTTCGGTTTCCGGCATTTCCTGCTTCACGTTGGCGAGCGCCTTGCGAATCACTTCAGGCGATGCATGCTCCACCCCGAGACTCGGCTTTCCTG
Organism: Bacillales bacterium; assembly: GCA_035700025.1. NCBI lineage: Bacteria > Bacillati > Bacillota > Bacilli > Caryophanales > Caryophanales bacterium. The sequence goes on from DASSOY010000078.1 coordinate 19,217, forward strand.
CACGAAACGCCTCTTCTCTCGGGATGAAAGCATGCTTGCAGCCCGGCACGCGTTCACGAATGATATTGCGAATCCTTTTGCCTGCGTAATCCGGGTCCGTTAACACGATAACCCCTCTTTTCTTTTGCGCCAATCGAATTTGCTCAATCGTGCTTTCATTGACCGCCGATCCGTTCGTTTCGATCGTATCGGCATTGACCGCCCTTTGCACAGCGATCGTATCGCTCTTTCCTTCCACGACAATCCATTCTTTGATTTTCATACAATTTCCTTCCATTATAATGAAACTTTTTTAACCTTCTTGTCGTCTTATTGTTACATAAAAAGAACGCAGAGGAAAATTCCTCTGCGATTCATCAATCCAATACCTTGACGAGAACGGTGCGCCGCCCCCAGCGGTAAGCACTGCTCTTCGTCGGGAAAAACACGTCGATATGGTGGCCGTGGATCGCTCCTCCGGTGTCTGCGGCAATTGCGTATCCGTAACCTTGGACCCACACCCTCGAACCGAGCGGGATCAGATTCGGATCGACCGCAATCACTTTTGCATCCGGATTTGCTTTTAAGTTAATCCCTGTACTCGTAATGCCGGAGCAGCCGTTGCAACTGGCCGTATACGCCGTACTGCTCATATAAAATTGCTTAACGTCTCCGTTGACCGTCGGGGTGGAATCGCTGCCGCCGCCCCTGGAAGGCTGCCGGTTCACCCTCGTGCCTACCGCGACGATTCGATCCCGGCTATCCTTCACCTTTTTCTTGCTGACCAACTCGCGTTTCACTTCTTTTCCGTTTCTCAACGTAATTTCGTACGTTTTCTCGATTTTTCCTTCTTCACCGCTTTGAATGACGCGTTCTTCTCCCTTTGCGAGAGAATCGTCCTTCTTCGTGATTACGGCAAAATCGATCGGTTGTTCCACAACATCGGTGACCTTTTTAATGTAAGTGACGTTGATTTCCTCAGCCGCAGTCAATAAAGTGTCCAGTTCCGGCTTAATTTCATCATTGTTGTCATAGTTGATGCCCATTTTCTTTAAAAAGTCAGCGACCGTCGTCGAATCTTTGGCTGTTGTCCAGATCGTCTTGTTTTTTCCGCCGATGTTCAATTTTACTTGAAATCCGGAGTCGTAAGAGATTGTCATTCCTTCGCTGATCGGTGTATCGAGACTCGGCGTCAATTGATCGTGATCACCGACATCGATTTGCATCGATGCCAGCATGCCCGCCACCGTATCCGCCGTCGTCCAGGCCGTTTCGCTTTTTCCATTGCGATCGAACGTCACCTGTATCGCCGGTTCCCATTTAATGGTGAGCTCATCGGAAAGCTTTGCGTCTACGCCCGGTTTAACGAAGTCATGTGGACTTACGCCAACGTTCAAATCTTCTAATAAATCTCCGACGGTGGCCGCATGGGCCGTCAATTGTTGTTTCTTGCCGTCAAGAATGACGGTCACTTGTTTGGCCGTCAACTGGTAAGCCAACCAGCCGAACGCGGCGCTGAGAACGGCAAACGACAGCAATGTCATCCACCATTTCTTCGCCCGCCCGGTAACGGGAAAGTTCAAAGACATCGAGAAATCCACCTCCTTCTCTGCCAACAAATTGTATGTAACCACGCATTAAGATAGAACCGACTCGACGGTTACGGATCGAGACGAAAAACCCTTTTGGCGTTTTCCGAAGTTTGCCTCGCCAGCTCTTCAAATGCAATTTCTTTCAATTCAGCAATCGTTTCAGCCACCAATTTCACGCGGGACGGCTCGTTTCTTTTCCCTCGAAACGGGTGCGGGCTCAGAAACGGACAATCCGTTTCAACTAAAATACGGTCAAGCGGCACTTCTTTCGCCACACGTTTCGGCAATTTGGCGTTTTTGAACGTCACAGGACCTCCGAACGAAAGGTAAAAATTCATGTCCAGACATTTCTTCGCTTCTTCGGTCCCGGCGCTGAAACAATGCATGATCCCGCCGACTTCGGCTGCATTTTCTTGTTGCAAGACTTCTATGATGTCGTTCGTTGCTTCGCGATTATGTATGATGATTGGCAAATCCACACGCTTCGCGAGCGCGATTTGCTTTCGGAATACTTCCTTTTGCACGTCCGCCGGCGATTTGTCCCAATGATAGTCGAGACCCGTTTCCCCGATCGCGACAACTTTCGGATGCGCCGCTAGTTGTTCGATCCGGGTAAAATCTTGCTCAGTCGCGTCGACGGCATCTACCGGATGCCAACCGACCGCCGCGTACATGAAGTCATAACGTTCGGCGAGGGCCATCGCTCCGTCAATCGTGTCACGGTCAAATCCAACGACAACCATATGATCAACGCCGGCTTCCCGAGCCCGTTGAATGACTTCCTCTCGATCATCGTCAAATTGTTTCACGTTGACATGCGTATGCGTATCGAATAACATGACCGACTCCTTTATTGGCAATCATACTCGCACAGTTTAACACAATTTATATTTCAAACAACGAATAATTCGTTTTCAATTTCGTTACATTTCCATTACAAACCATAATACAGGCTTTATGACCTAAAAAAAAATCGCCCGAATAGGGCGATCTTACCATTTATTACGACTTTTACTTAATTTTTGTACCATTTGGGATAGCTTCGTCAACAAAAGTGACTTTCAATTCGGTTCCGGCGTCACCTGCGAGAATCATGCCTTCAGAGGTTTCTCCCCTCAATTTGACCGGTTTTAAATTCGCGACGCAGATGACTTTTTTTCCGACGAGTTCCTCCGGTTTGTAATGCTCGGCGATGCCGGACACGACTTGCCGTTTTTCGGTCCCGAGATCCAATTGCAATTTCAGCAGGCGATCCGCTTTCTTGACCGGCTCAGCCTTGATCACCTGTGCGACTCGTAAATCGACCTTCGAGAACTCGTCGAACGATAGGACTCCGTCTTCGGACGGTTGTTTTTTCGCCGGAGCCGCTGCAGGCTTCGTTTGTTGCATTTTCTCAACGATATACTCCACTTCTTTACTCACGTCCAACCGTGGAAATATCGGCTCGCCTTTGTTCACTTGCGCGCTTTTCGGCATCCGGCCAAACTCACCCAAAGACTCCCAAGAAGTGAGTTCTCCCTCTGCGATGCCGAGTTGTTCCCAAATCTTCTTCGGCGTTCTTGTCATGAACGGCGAAATAAGCACGGAAATATGACGCAAGGATTCGGCTAGATGCGTCATGACCGAAGCGAGTTTCTCCCGCTCCTCGGCTTTTTTCGCCAATACCCAAGGCTCCGTTTCGTCAATGTACTTGTTTGTGCGGCGAACCAATTCCCAAATCGATGATAGGGCAACAGAAAACTCCATGTTTTCCATTTTATCCTCGACTTTAGCGATCGTATCACGGACCATTTCCAACAGCGATTCGTCATACGGCGTCACGTTTCCCGCATAAGCCGGAATTTCACCGTCGAAATATTGTGCGATCATCGCCACCGTTCGGTTGAGAAGGTTCCCAAGGTCATTGGCCAAATCGTAATTCACCCGGTCGACGAAACCTTCGGGAGTGAATACGCCGTCATCGCCAAACGGAACTTCACGAAGCAAATAGTAACGCAGCGCATCCAAACCGTACCGCTCCGAAAGCATCAATGGATAAATTACATTGCCTTTGGATTTCGACATTTTTCCGTCTTTCATTAAGATCCAGCCATGGCCGAAAATCTTCTTCGGCAATGGCAAGCCGAGCGCCATGAGCATGATCGGCCAGTAGATGATATGAAAACGAATAATGTCTTTTCCGACCAGTTGAACGTCCGCCGGCCAATACTTTTCATAGTCGCTTTCGTCTTCGGTACCGTAGCCGAGGGCGGTAATGTAATTCGTCAAAGCATCGATCCAAACGTAGATAACATGTTTCGGATCGCTCGGAACAGGGATCCCCCATTCCACAGACGTACGCGAAACCGAAAGATCGTCAAGCCCCGGTTTGATAAAATTGTTCACCATTTCGTTTTTCCGGGAAACCGGTTGGACGAAGTCCGGATGATCTTCGTAATATTGCAAAAGCCTCTCGGCATATTTGCTCGTTTTGAAGAAATACGATTGTTCCTTTACCTTTTGCACATCGCGGCCGCAATCGGGACACTTGCCGTCAGTTAACTGGCGGTCGGTGAAAAACGATTCGCACTCCCGGCAATACCAGCCTTCGTATTCGCCGAGGTAAATATCGCCTTGATCGAGCAATTTTTGAAAAATTTTCTGAACGACCTTTTTGTGGCGGGATTCCGTCGTCCGAATAAAATCGTCGTTGGAAATATCGAGTTCTTTCCACAGCTCCTTAATTCCGGCAACGATGTCATCGACATACTGTTTCGGCGTTACGCCGGCGTCATCCGCCTTTTTCTGGATCTTCTGGCCGTGCTCGTCCGTTCCCGTCAAATACTTGACGTCATAGCCGCGCAATCGTTTGTATCGGGCGATGGCATCGCAAGCCACTGTCGTGTATACATTTCCGATATGTAGTTTTCCGCTCGGATAATAAATTGGGGTTGTGACATAAAAGGTTCGATCCTGTTTCATGCGCAAATCCTCCCTAATTTCCTTCATCAAACTATACCGAAATTGACAAATGAATGTCAAGGACGGTCATTGCTTGCACCTGCCGTACGATTTTCTATAAGAGACACCTTCAATGAATGTCGAACATTGTCGAACGATGAAGAGGTACGATTTGGATCATTTTCGGTTCGGCAATTAAGTTGAAAATCAACGATATTGCTTGATACACGTAAGTATTAGAATTTTTAAAGAAAATGATTGACGCTCTTGGGAAACACTGGTACTATAAAAACAAAGCTTTGCTTTGTCGAATCCTGGCGTTTTTTATCGGGATTGAAAACTTTTGGGGAGGAAGAAACATTATGAAATCTACTGGTATTGTCCGAAAAGTCGATGAACTCGGACGGGTCGTAATTCCGATCGAATTGCGGCGCACACTCGGCATCAACGAAAAAGACGCGCTGGAAATCTACGTTGATGACGACAGAATTGTTTTGAAAAAGTATAAGGCGAGCATGACTTGTCAAGTCACCGGGGAAGTCTCCGACGACAACTTGATTCTCGCCAACGGAAAGCTGATTCTCAGCAAAGAAGGCGCCGAAAGAATTTTGGACGAGCTGAGAGACTACCTCGCTAAAGCCCAATAACAACCACCCTGCATTTTTTTTGCAGGGTTTTTATTTGCCCGCGTGAACCGCGTTATAGACGTCTCGTTTCGGAACGCCCCGCTCTCGGGCGGTTTTTTTTATCGCCTCTTTCTTCGACAAACCGCGAATCTCGACATAATGCCTCACATGCTCCTCCACCGCCAAATCCGTCCACCAGCGCTTGTCTTCTTCCTCAATTTCGCCGCCGCCTTCGACGACGATGCAAATCTCCCCTTTGACCGTCCGTCCTTCTAACCATGCGGCGACCTCATCCATCGAACCGCGGATCCACTCTTCGAAAGTCTTTGTCATCTCGCGTCCGATGCAAATGCGCCGGCCGCCGAACGGCTCTTTCATCGCCGCGACCGTATCTTTCAGCCGGTGCGGCGACTCATAGAAAAGCAACGTCGCCTGAATGGTTTTCAACCGGTTAAAGAGTGCAGTCTTGTCTTTTTTCGTTCGCGGCGGAAAGCCGTGAAAATAAAATTGACGCGTATCAAAGCCCGAAGCAACAAGCGCGGGCAACGCGGCATTCGCTCCCGGCAGCGGCACGACGAAGATGTTTTCGTCGAGGCATGCCTGGACCAGCTCTTGACCGGGATCGGAGATCGCCGGCATGCCGGCATCGCTGACGAGCGCCACGGTCTTGCCGGCAGACAGCTCCTTGATCAACTGCACTCCGCTCTGAAGCTTATTATGTTCATGATAGCTGACGAGCGGCGTATGAATTTCAAAATGACTGCATAATTTTTTCGTCATTCTCGTATCTTCGGCGGCAATGAGGTCGGCTTCCTGCAATTGCTTAACCGCGCGAAACGTCATGTCCTCGAGATTTCCGATCGGCGTCGGAACGAGATAAAGCACGCCGGTTTCCGTCTCCTTACGATAACTTTGCTGAATCCACATGTTCGTTACCTCCCGCTTCCTCAGCGATCAACGCTTCTTTTTGCCTGCGCGTCAATCGTTTAAACTCATATTCCGCTTGCATGGCGTCCGACTTCGTCTCGTACTCGACTTCCCGAACGAGCTCAAACGGACCTCTCCCGCGCGTATATTTTGCTCCTTTTCCATCCTCATGCGCCTTCAGCCGGCGTTCCAAATCGTTCGTATAGCCGGTGTAATACGTTCCGTCCTTGCATTTTAACGTATAGACGACATGTCGCAATAGCTCCGCAATCCCTTCGTATACTCGTTTTGATCGTTGTAGACGATCAGCGGTTCCTCAATTACAGCGCCTGGACGACCATCTTTCATACCTTCAATCAACACGCGGTTGGCCCGTTTGCCTTCGCGCGGATAAACCCACAACAGCCGTTTCGGTTCCAGCCGATGGCAGCGCAGGAGTCCGGCCAAATCGAGAAATTTTTCGGCCGGATAAACAAAGGCTGCTCTCCCGCCTTGCTTGAGCAATTGTTCAGCAGTGGAAACGATCTTCTCGAGCGTGATCGCCATTTCATGACGGGCCTTCGCAATCGCCGGGTTTTGAGACCTCGAGGCTTCGCGATCGGTTGAGAAATAAGGAGGGTTGCACGTAACGACATCGAAATTTCCATACCCGAATTGTTCGGGGGCGTCACGTACATCCCCGCAAACAAGCTCAATCCGATCCTGAAGATCGTTCCATGCGACGCTTCGAACCGCCATGTCATGCAGCGACGGTTGAATTTCGACACCCGTCAAGCCGCCTTTTGTTCTTGTTGACAACATGAGGGGAACCGCACCGTTGCCGGAACATAAATCAATCAGCCTTCCTTTTCGGATCGGAACATGGACAAAGGAAGCCAAAAGGACGGAATCGAGGGAGAAAGCAAACGTATCGCAGCTTTGAATGATTTTCAGTTGTCGGTCGAAAAACAAATAATCCAATCGTTCGTTTTCTTTCAACACCGTCATGACTACTTCCTTTCCCGCTCGAAGACAGCCGATTTCTTGGCCGATACGTTCTTGTTGCGCCTACGGCAAAAAACCCTTCCTCGCGGAAGGGAAGGCTTCGGTTATTTTTTGTTTAGAAAAGACAAGCAAAACAAGCAATCGCCTTCTTTTCGAATGCTTCCGTAATGCAAATTACAAATGTGAAAGCCTTCTTGATACAAACGAGCGAGGTTGTCGTAGCCTTCCCCGATGTACGGGGAAGAGATTCCGGATTCATCGGAATTGTCAGCCTCGGCCAGCGAACCCAACCTTTTCCGCAAATGGCGGTTTTCCATGACCAACCGCTGGTTTTCCTCCAAAAGGGAAGCCAATTCCGCTTTCAATTGCCCGAGTTCCGAGTGCAACTCACCGATTTGTTCCTCCATGACGCTCACTTGCGAAAAGATATCTTTTTTCTCCACGCGGCTCCACCCCAACTGTTCTGCGGTTAAGTAGAGAGAGATCCTTCCTGAATGAGTTCGTCCAGCGTATATTCGACGACACGATCCTGCTCACTCAGCTTAATTTGAACGATCCGTTCGAGCAAGTTCAACCCGACGACTTGCCCTCTTCCATATCCCGTTTCGATTTTCTCGCCGATGTCCGGCAACTCTTTCTTCGCCGTTTCGTAATGATCGTTTTCGTATTTCAAGCAGCACATAAGCCGTCCACATACACCCGAGATTTTCGCAGGGTTTAACGAAAGATTTTGATCCTTCGCCATCTTGATCGACACGGGTTCAAAATCACCGAGAAACGTGGAACAGCAAAGCATTCGACCGCAAGGGCCGATGCCGCCCAACATTTTCGCTTCGTCGCGGACGCCGATTTGACGCAATTCAATTCTCGTACGGAACACCGAAGCCAAATCTTTCACGAGTTCGCGAAAATCGACGCGGCCGTCGGCGGTAAAATAAAAAATGACTTTATTGCGATCAAATGTATATTCCGCGTTCACGAGCTTCATTTCCAAACCGTGCTTGGCTATTTTTTCCAAACAAATGTCGAAAGCTTCCGTTGCAGCTTCGCGGTTCTCTTCCACTTGAGCCCGATCTTTCTTCGACGCGATGCGAATCACTTTCTTTAACGGGAGAACGACGTCCTTTTCCCCTACGGTTTTCTTATCTATGACAACTTTGCCGTACTCGACGCCCCGCGCCGTTTCGACAATGACGAAATCATCTCTGGCTGTCTGCAGTTTGCCGGGATCGAAATAATAAATCTTACCGGCCTTTTTGAATCGAACACCGATCACATCATACACGTGTCGATCCCTCCTGTAACTTCCAAACTAACTGTTCCATGACGGAGCGTGCATGAACATTGGCATCCAATCGCCTGCGCGCCTCAAGAACAGCTTCGATTCGGTCGAGTGTGCGGCTTTCCGCCGTTCGCAGAGCTTCCTGTTTCAGCCGTTCCTTTTGGTCGCCGAAAACGATGGTCCGGTCTATACCATAATGCACTTGCAAAATGTCCCGATACCATAGTAAAAGAAAATCAAGTCCCCGTTCGTGTTGGGTACGCTCTTGAAAATGAACGTGCCAATGATCTTCGAGGAACAAGAAAGCTTCGTACGGATGTCTTCGCAACTCTTCTGTCAATTGTACCACCATTGTTCTCGCTTGTGCAAACCACTCATCCGAACAAAGACGTTCCGCCTCCCGGATATCATTCGTCAACGAAACCGCCGCTTTCTTCAACGGTTCCGCAATATGACCCGGCAATTGGGCTTGGATTTCCATCGGAGCGAGCGGTGAGAACGACAAGATTTGGCAACGGGAGACGATGGTCGCCAACATTTGCTGGATTTGTTCCGTTAATAAAAGAGCCGCAGTCATCGCTCCCGGTTCTTCAAGAAACTTAAGCAATCCGTTCGCCGCTTGCGCCGTCATCTTGTCGGCATGTTGGACAATGTACACTTTCTTGCGCGATTCGACGCCTCGATACGAAAACTCTTTAATCAAATCGGCAACTTGTCCTTTTTTGATCGAAGCCCCGTCCGGTTCGATCACATGCACATCCGGGTGATTCCCGGAGTCGATGCGCTTGCAATTTATGCAGTTTCCGCACGGCTCAATGCTATCTTGCTCGCAAAAAAAACTTTTCGCGAACAAAAAAGACGCTTCGGTTTTCCCGGTGCCTTTTGCACCTTCGAACAAATAGGCATGGGCGAGGCGATCTTTTTTAAAACTGTTGGTCAAGATTTTCACGATTTTCGGTTGTTTTTGCTTTAACGCGTTCCAACTCATCGTTTCACATTCTTTCAACGGTATAAATTCAAAAGCAACCCTTCGATCTCTCCGATTTTCGCCAATAAATCGATCGACTGTTTTTGTTCACCGAGAAAATGACGGGTCATTTGTTCCAATTGGCGGTTGACCTGTTCGACGGTCGTTAACGTACGCGTCCCGCTGTGCGGATGAAACTCCCTCTTTCTCCGAAGACGCATCCCAACGGTCACCGCTTCATGAAGAAATTGCCGCACTTTATCCTTGAAACGAAGAAATTCGGTGAACGTCCGCGACTGCAACAATTGCTCGCCTTGCTTCTCGAGGTCGGCAAACAGGCGGTCGAGCTCTTCAACCCGCAGCCTGTCCCCTTCTCGACGAACCATGCCGTCAAACGAAGCTGGCGGCTGCGAAGATTTCGCCTTCCGCGAGCCGCCCGATTTAGTTTTTGCTTGCAAATCCCGGGAAATTTTCATATCCAGTTCTCCTAAAACGATGCTTAAAACTGCTCAAATCGATCGACTGGAAGGACAAACACCGTGGCCCCGCCCACTTCGACTTCGACGGGGTGAGGTACGTACGTATCGGCATTTCCGCCCATCGGCGTACCCGGTGTCATCAACTGCTCCCGGCTTTGACAACTGTTCTTGATGACTCGGATCGCGTCGTCGACGCGGTGATCCTCCGTCCCGATCAAAAATGTCGTGTTCCCGGCTCGCAAAAAACCGCCGGTGCTCGCCAATTTGGTCGATTGAAATTGATGCTCCGTCAACGCGTTCGACAATCGATTGCTGTCCTTATCTTGAATGACCGCCATGATTAACTTCATCGCCGTTCACACCCGCTCCCTCTGCAAATGGTAACCATAATTTTTCGAAATCGTTTCTCACTTCGGCAAAAATCCGTTCCCGGGCAGCTTCTCCATTTATCAAAACAATTCTTTCCGGATCATTTTGATACAGTTGATGAAATCCTTCTCGTACCCGTTCATGGTATTTCAATGCTTTTTGTTCGATTCGGTCCATTCCTCTGCGGTTTGCCAATCTTCTGCGCCCTTCTTCCGGCGACAAATCGAAAAAATAACTTCTGTCCGGAACAAGTCCGCCCGTGGCAAACCGGCTGATCGCCGCCACTTTCCCGGCATCGATGCCGAGGCCGTATCCTTGATAGGCAAGCGAAGCATCAACGAATCGATCACATAGAACAACGCAGTTTCGCCGCAATGCCGGAAGGATGACTTCGTGCACATGCTGAGCTCGGGATGCAGCGTATAACAACACTTCCGTTTCGTTGACCATTTCTCCGTGATCCGGATCAAGCAGGATGTTGCGAATCTTGTCACTGATGACGGTTCCGCCCGGTTCCCGGGTAACGACATGGGGAATCCCCCGACACTTCAAATGCTCGGAAAGCAACCCGATTTGCGTAGATTTTCCCGAACCGTCCGGTCCCTCAAACGTAATAAACAAACCACCCACGACCATTCTCCTTACGCTCGGATAAGTATTTATTCTTCATCGACAACGCGAATTCCTGCCGCCATTGCATCGGCTCCCGCTTGAAAACGTCCGCCGGCTTCGTGCCAATTTCGAATCGTTTCAATATGGGAAGCCGTAATCGGTTCCCCCCGGACGAGCACGGGCACCCCCGGCGGATACGGAGTTACTTCCTCAGCGGCTATCAAGCCCTCAGCCGCTTGCAATGGAACGACATGCGTCTTTCTACCCTCGATCGGTACCGGTGCAGCAATCCACGGGAGCTCCGGCACGACGGCTTTCGTCAACGTTTCCAGCGGCGGAATCCCCTTCAACACGCTATTTAATGCTGCGATCAAACGGTCGAAATCCGACGTGCGGGAAAGAGGCAAAACGAACAAAACATGCGCAGGATCGGCGAGTTCCACGTCGATGGCTTTCTCACGCAATCGTTCGGCCAGCTGAAACCCGCTCAAACGGCAACGCGATTGAAGCGTAACTTTTAACGGATCGATCCTTTCGTAAGCCTTATCCTTGGCCGTGCCTTCAATCAAGGAAAAAGACGGAAATTCGCGGAGCTGACCGCGAAGCTTTTCAATTGCCTCCCAAAACTCGTCCTTGTTTTGATTTTTAAAATTTGCCGCAAAAGCTCTGGCCAAATCAAGTGACGCTAGAATCGGGTACGAAGGACTGCTGCTTTGCAGCATGCGCAGCGATTCTTTCACTTTTTCACGGCTGACGCGCGTTCCTTGCACATGCAGATAGGCACCCATCGTCATCGCCGGCAACGTTTTATGCGCCGAATGTACGACGGCATCGGCCCCGCAAGAAAGCGCAGACGCAGGAAAAGGATCACCTGCGACAAAGTGTGCACCGTGAGCTTCATCGACCAATGCCGGAATGCCGTGACGATGTGCCTCAGCAATCAGTTTCCGTAAATCCGCAGTCAATCCGTAATAATTGGGATTGGTAATAACGACGGCCTTAACGTCCGGATACCGTTCCAATGCGCCCTTCAACGCCGAAGGCGTCGGCGTCACGGCCAACCCGCTTTCAGCGTCAAGCCGGGGAGCGAGAAAGACCGGGCGCAAGCCGAGCAGCTTCACACCGTTTAAGATCGATTGATGCGCGTTCCGTTGAATGAGAACGCGGTCGTCCCGAGTGCAGGCGGCACGAAGCATGGCCAGGTTTCCCACCGTCGAACCCCCGATGAGCAACCAACTCTCGTCGCTTCCGTAAAGGTCGGAAAGCAACCGTTCCGCTTCCCGAATTGCACCGTCCGGCGCATGGAGATCGTCCAGCCCCGGCAATTCCGTCACGTCCAACGTCAAAAGCTGGCGATACCAATTCATCGCCGGACCGGGAAACAATTTCCCGGATTTATGCCCAGGGACATGAAAAGAGGCGGCCTTCCTCCGTTCGTGCTTGATCAAGGCATCGAACAAAGGCGTTTGATCCTGTGCTGTATTCATGATTCTATTTTATCATACCGTCGTCATTTCTTCATTTTCCCCAAAACAAAAAAGGAGCCGCCGAACCGACTCCTTTTCTTGCAATCTAGCGGCGATGTTCATCACAAACACGACTCAAGCGCAAAGACTTCAATTTCTTCAAATAATAAGGATACGTCGCATCCCCGGAACTCGTTTTCACCATCCGTTGTTCGCACGATACACAAATAAACTGATCACAAATATGAATCCCCGACGTTTGTTCTGTTTCGCAAATCAAACACACTTCTCCCTTTTTCCGGGACGGGACCGTCTTCTCCATTCGACTCACCTCCGTACCCTTCAGTCTCACCTTATTCTCATTTTTTAAACCCGCGCGCCGGGAGTTTTTCATAGTTTATGTGTTTACCGCTTATCCGGTGTTTGTCACGGATAAAAAAACAATCCGGAATGAACTCGAGGTTCATTCCGGATTGCGTTTGCCCGGCGACGTCCTACTCTCACAGGGCACAAGACCCCATTACCATCGGCGCTGAAGAGCTTAACTTCCGTGTTCGGCATGGGAACGGGTGGAACCTCTTCG
>DASSOY010000079.1 GCA_035700025.1 Bacillales bacterium
GAGTCCCATCCGGCGGGCACGCGCGTACTGCACGAACGTCATCCCGAACCGCTTCTTGAACTGCCGGCGGGCCGTCGACGCATCCACGCTCAACGCTTCGAAATCTCGGTCCTTCCAACGCTTCTCGGGATTCGTCTCGACCGCTTCGACGAGCGTTCGAACCAAGTCGGAGACTTGGTTCGGGTGCGACAGCGGTCGGCATCGCTTGCACGGGCGAAACGAGGCGAGCAGCGCCGCTTCGGCCGTCTCGAAAAACTCGCAGTTGGCGAATTTTGGCTTTCGTGCCGGGCATGTCGGGCGGCAGAAGACACCCGTCGTTTTCACGCCGACGAAGAACACGCCTTCATACTCGGAATTTTTATTAAGGAGAGCCTTGTAATATTTATTTTTCTTCTTTGCTGAAATCATCGCAATCTTCCTTCCGTTCTCGTTGCATCCATTATAACCCGAGTCTGAAAGCGCACCGCCGAAATTTGAGCGTTGATTTTTTAAGGCAAAACCGGGTTCCACATCGATTGCGTATTCGCACGTTCAATCAGGCGGACCGCGGGGATATGTGACAGGGAAACAATATCGGCGTTGCGTGCAGAGAGTTTGATTCCATAAAATTTCAGCTCATGCGCAAGGATCGAATCGCGCTCGGCTTTCTTATCCTTGTAAAGGATTTGATAGGCTTCGTAAGCTTTCCGGTCGGCTTCTGTTTTGGGCGAATCTCCGCGCGCGGCGAGCTCTTTTTTCATTGTAGTCAGTTGCGCTTCCATGTGCGTCAGGTCATCAGACAGCAATTGCCTTTTAAAATGTTTGAGTGCTGCCTCCAGCGTCTCATCGTCTTTTTTTATGTACACACCGGTGAACGTATCATTTTCCGTTTTACAAACTTGATAAATTTTCTCGATTTTCAGATGGTATTTTTCGTCGAGTGCTTTGAGGTCGCGGGCATCTTGTAAGTCTTTAAAAGAGACGAGGACTGTGCTCTGTTGCTGAGGAAGAAGATTCATAGACAGCGTTTGCGTTTTCGCAATGACTGCTCTCGCCTGAGCCCCGCGGTCAAAAGCCGCAAGGATGCCGGTCGGATAGGGCGTAAACCCGACAAGGAGAAACAATAGGAACAACAAGCTGAGGCAGGCAGCCAATAATTTTTTCCACATCGCAATTCCTCCGTTCGCTCATAGTAATCTTATTATAACGTTTAGCCCGCTAACGGACATCTCGTCCTCTTAGCGGTTGATTTTGTGTGAGTTTGAATTCTAACGGACATACAATCCTCTTAGCGCCATTTTTACTGTTCGCGGCAGGTGATTTTCTCTTCTAAGGGGATCAGATGTCCGTTACATTTTTCAAGGCATGTTTTTCCCCGGCTAAGGTGACCCAATGTCCGTTACAAGTTGCAGCCAACCGAAAGCCCCGTTAAACTGAAAGCAAATCGCCCAAAGGAACTGGGTAGTTATGAGCGTCTATACGAATGGCGCACCCAAAACGAAAAATCACTCACATAAATGAGCATACGATGGACCGAAACAAATACTCAGCGATCGCAACGAGAAATCACGACTTTAACAACCCGATCAGCCGGGAAAAGTGGGAGCGTCTGCTGGATCAGCTCGACTTAAAGCCGGGGGAGAAAATATTCGATATCCGCGCCGGCAATTGCGAGATTCCGATCCAGTTCGTCGAGAAGTTCGACGTGACGGTGACTGCCGTTGAGCTGTGCGAGCCGCATCTTGAAGGCGGCAAACAGCGAGCGGAAGGACGCAGGACTCGTCCCGCTTTGGGCGTTCACGGCGAGCGAGGATGAGGGGGACGCGTTCGAGTGGCGGTACGCGAAGTCGGTGGTGGATTAGGTGCAGGCGCATCCGAATGCGGAGGAGATGCGGGAGATGATACGTTCGTGGAAACGAACGTATCATCGATGGAGCAGGGACACGCTCGGGGTTGGCGTGTTCGTGACCCGCATTGATCGAAAAAGGTGACCCCATGAAAAAGCTGAAAAAATTGAAACCCTTCGTCAGGAATGTCCCCGTCATGCAACGCTATCAGTGGCAAAAGGCAGGTGCGGCCAATAATTCATCCGGAAAACGAAGGCGAAAACGAACAATCCGACGACCATCGCGATCATCGTTACGATCGAACCATTCCGTTCGCGGCAAGTTCGCCCTAGATCCATAGACTCATTTCCTATGAATTTCACCTCCCGCCAAATGAACCTTGTTATAATCACCAAGTGTGCCAATTTCGTTAGGGAAAGGAAGACATCTATGAGATTACTGAAAAAGGCGGGCATGTCCGCGCTGGCGTTGCTGGCAATGGCTGCGGTTGCGCTGCCGGGACATCAAGCGAATGCGCAAACAAAGACGACGGCGGATCACGTCGTCATCAACGAAATTGCCTGGATGGGAACGACGACGAGTTACAACGACGAGTGGGTGGAGTTGTACAACCCGACGGCCCGCGGCGTGAGCGTGGACGGCTGGAGATTGGCGACGGCGGACGGCACGCCGGATGTGACCTTGTCGGGAACGATCGAGGCGCAAGGGTTTTACATATTGGAAAGGACGAGCGACGGTACGCTGCCGGATACGGCGGCTGATAAAATTTACGCCGGAGCACTGGTGAACGCGGGCGAAGATTTGCGGCTCGCGAATGCGAGCGGCACCGTGATCGATGAAGTCGATCAGTGGTACGCGGGAGACAACGACGCGAAAGCGACGATGGCGCGCGTGTCGGCGAGTGCGCCGGGCACGGACGGCGCGAGCTGGAGGACGGCGATTACGGCGTACGGCGGCGGGTACGGGACGCCGGAGGCGGTGACGCCGAACGAAGGGGCGGCGGACAGCGGGCCGGGATCGATCGCGGTGTATTTCAATAAAGCGGTCGATACGAGTGTGGCGGCGGATGGGAATGAAGCGAACGGGAACGTGAATCTTGCCGAGAAGCTGATCGCGCGGATCCATGCGGCGACGGAATCCGTTGACGCGGCGATTTATGAGATCAATTTGCCGAACGTCGTGCAGGCGTTGATCGCCAAGGCGGCCGAAGGCGTGCCGGTGCGAATGATCGTTGATGCGAAGGAGACGGAAGATTCGGGGCATGTCGAGCGGTATAAGCTCATGCGCGTCTATTTGGAGCAACTCGTGCGCGGGGCGGACGGCGAGGTCGGGACGGCCGATGATGTGCACGTGTTTGCCGACTCGCCGATATTCGCGGTCGAGGATGCGAGTTTCCGCCAGCAATATGGGTTGGCGGCGAGCGGATACAAGGATTTTCCGCGCAAAACGGTGGATGTCGGGGAGCATACGAGCAGCGGGTATTTCATGGTGGACGCCGAGCAGAAGGCGGACGGCGGTTACTATTCGCCCGGCGAGCAGATGCACAACAAGTTCGCGGTCATCGACGACGAGGAAGTGTGGACGGGGAGCTGGAATTGGACGACGACCGGGTTGTACGGGAGCGAGGCCAATCGCGAAGCGGGTATTTTGGGGGGCAACTCGCAAAATGTTGTCGATATTGTGTCGGAGCCGCTCGCGACCGTGTATGAGACGGAGTACAGCGAGATGTGGGGATCGCGGGCGCTGACGCCGAATCCGGCGATGGCCAATTTCAATGATCGAAAGACGGACAACACGAAGCATACCGTCTATGTGAACGATACGAAGATCGATGTGTATTTTTCCGGCGGCGACGATGCGATCGGTCATGTTACGGACTACATTCAGGCGTCGGCGGACGAAAGTGCGCATTTTTGCATATTTGCCTGGTCGGATCAATCGATGGTGAACGCGTTAAAAGTGAAATGGGAAGGCTCGGCCGAGGACAACGTCGGCACGCGGACCGGGTTTGAGGTCAAAGGGGTATTCGACGAAATCTTCTGGAACCAATGGTGGTCGGCCTCCGTCGATATGACAGGAAGGACTGCCAGCGACACGAGCGAGAACAACCCGAACATCCGCTGGAATCATCCGGCGCCGGTGTACGAAGACAACGAAGACCGGAAGCTGCACGACAAATACATGATTATCGATGCCGGCACTTCAAGCGACCCGACCGTCATCACCGGATCCACGAACTGGAGCACGAACGGCAACACGAACAACGACGAAAACATGCTTTTCATTCATAACGGCCGGATTGCTAACCAGTACGAGCAGGATTTTTATCAAAGGTATGAAACGGCCGGGGGAACGGATGCACACAGCTTCTGGGAGCGCCTCTGGCATGCACTTAAAAAAATCGTTGGCATGGGCAACTAATTCGTTTGCCGCTGTCAGCGATTTCTGCTTTTTTTAGGGGGTTGATCGAACATGAACAGCAAGGCAATCGATCGTGTTGCGGATTTAAAAATCAGCAAAGAGAAGCCGATAAGAACATCAAGAAGTTCTCATCGAAAATTCAAGCGCAGGAGGTAATTTTTTGAGAAAAAATAATTTATTCATTTTAAAAATTTGGATCCCGGTCATCCTCGCTTTTGTGTTGTTGTTGATCTTATTGATCCATGCTGATGCGATAGTGTATGCAGCGGCAGCCGCCTCTGTCCCCTTTATTTTTATTTTAAGAAAAGTCCTATGGTCAGGAATGAATAAGGACATAAGCAAAGCCCTGCAAAGTGAAACATCGGAGGCATTGATTCACACGCTTACAAAACCATTGAAAAAACAAACGAACGAGAAAATCAAACAGGCATTTTTGGCTTACCATACGGCATTGCCTTACGTCTTATACGGAGAGTATGAAAAAGCTGAGAAAACGATGAGCGAGGTGGATTGGGAAGGCGTGGAGCCGCTTTATCGAACGGTAGATTTAAACATCAAGAGTTTGATTCATTATTTTACGGGGGAAATCCATTCTGGGATCTCAAACGCCCGCAAGGCTGCAGCATCTTCAACCCCTTCAAAGCTGTTCCCCGGCGTGAATAAATCAAACGAATTTCAAGAAATGTTTGTCGAAATCGGCCAGGTGTTATACGGATTTCAAAGTGAGAAAATCATTCATAGCCTGGAAATGAAATTCACTAAACTCCCTCTTTTGACGCAATTGATCCTTGCCTGGACCTTGATGAACGTTTATCAACAAGAAAAGGAGACAGCAAAATACGAGAAGATGAAGACCTTTTGCGAGACTCACGCTCCTCATTGCAAAAGTTTGAAACCCCTTTACAATGAAGGGCAAGATTAAAGGGAGGGTGAACATGAACTACCGCGAATTCGGCTTGATTTTATTTGTTGAGCGATACGTGGCCAGCATTCACTTTTATAAAAATATCTTGCAATTGCCCGTCAGAAAAGAAAAGGATACGCTCGTCAGCTTCGATTTGCCGTACGGCTATTTGATGGTCGAACAAGGAGGCGTCGGCAGCACGAGCGAAAAGCGACGAAGCGAAAACCCGACGGTGCTTCGCTTCGATGTCGATGACCTAGCAGCGGAAGTCGAAACCCTAAAGAAACGGGGCGTTTCTTTTACGGAAGATCGATTGACTTTCTCTTGGGGCACGATCGCCGTTTTTCACGATCCCGACGGCAACCGGATCGAGCTTGGAGAAATCAACCGTACGAGCGGATCATACAAAAGCATTTAATTTGGTGTCCGCAGATTGAAACAGGGAGACGGGGAGCGTTAAAATGAGCGTAGAATCGATTCGACGCAAAGCAGCGAAAGAGGCGAGCGCACATGAAGAAGGATAAGAACCAACTGCCATACGCCCAACAGCATTTAGCAAACGAACGAACATATTTGGCATGGATTCGCACTGCCGTTGCGATCTTCGGCATCGGATTCTTGGTTACCAGCCTCCATTTCGCCGACGGGATGGGCGATGATCCGTTCGGCAACACCCTTGTCATCGTCCTCGGTTTTTGCACCGGAGTTTGCGGCATCTTCATCATTTTAATGGCCACCTTCAGCTATTTGCGGAAAGAAAAACAAATCATGAACAACACTTTCCATTCCTCGCGCCGGCAGATCTATGTTACGACATTATTCCTGATCGTGATCATCGCCCTCACCGCCCTTTACGTCGTCGGACTTCTATAATACCGTTGAATATTCCAAAGAAACGATCCCGCACAGCTTTCGCGCTGTGTTTTTTTATGGAAACGAATTCCGCCTGAAAAGTCAGTGACGCCAAATTTCGTCGATTAAGCAATAAAAATAGCATTTTCTGGCAGGATTTTTCCCATTTTTGTCGAAGTAAAGAGGTGTAGACGAGTCGAGGTGGATAAGATGGGCGTTTTTGTTGAGTCGGGAAAAGACGGCGAATTGATCGTTCGCCTTCCGTATTCGGAAGCACGTGTCGCGAAGATTCGAAAGTTCCAAGGACGAAGGTGGCATCACGACGAGAAATACTGGACCCTCCCCCACACTCAAGAGCACCTCGAGCAACTCAAGGTCCTATTCACTCAAGACGACCTTCAATTTTCTCCTTCCTTGCAACCGCACACCGAAGAACCCGCACCCGACAGCCTTCCGCCACAACCATCAGAACTAGACCAAATGAAACAACGGCTGCGATTGAAAGGCTATTCGGTGAAAACCCAGAAAGCGTACCTCGGGCATGTGCAGCGGCTGGGCCAATTTTATGATAAAAATTTCTTGGAGTTGGCGCCCGAAGAAATTCGCCGATATGTGCTGCATCATCTGGAAGAACGCGAGGCTTCGCACTCCTACGCCAATCAGCTCGTGAGTGCGCTGAAATTTTTTTACCATGAAGTGTTGCACCGGGATGACGTCATCGTGAAGCTTCCCCGGCCGAAGCGCCAGCAAACCTTGCCGTCCGTGCTCAGCCAAGAAGAAGTCCGGCAGATCCTTGAGGCGGTAGACAACATCAAACATCGCGCGATTCTCTTCACGATCTACTCGGCCGGCTTACGATTGGGTGAAGTTGTTCGCTTGAAAGTGAGTGATTTGGACGTCGAACGGAAGTTGATTCATGTGCGGCAAGGCAAGGGACGCATGGACCGCTACACGCTGCTTTCGGATGTGACGATGGAGCTGCTTGAGATTTACATAAAAGCCATCCGGCCGAAGGAATGGTTGTTCCCTGGTCAACCAAAAGACCGCCACATCAGCGAACGCTCCGTCCAGAAAATATTCGATCGAGCGAAAACGAAAGCCGGCATCCAGAAAAAAGCCACCGTCCACACGCTGCGCCATTCCTTCGCGACGCACCT
>DASSOY010000080.1 GCA_035700025.1 Bacillales bacterium
CGTTCATCGAAACGTTGACGTATCGTTACGGTCCTCATACGATGTCCGGCGACGATCCGACGCGTTACCGTACAGAAGACCTCGACAATGAATGGGAAAAACGCGATCCGCTCGTCCGTTTCCGCAAATATTTGAAAGACAAAGATTTGTGGAGCGACGAACAGGAAGAAGAAGTCGTTGAAAAAGCGAAGCAAGAAATCAAGGACGCTTTGAAGGAAGCGGACAGCGCGCCGAAGCAAAAAGTCAGCGACTTGATCAAAATCATGAACGAACAGTTGCCGAACAATCTTCAAGAGCAACTCGAAGAATATGAAGCAAAGGAGTCGAAATAAGCCATGGCGGAAATGACAATGATTCAAGCCATTAACGATGCAATGCGCACGGAACTCGAACGCGATGAAAATGTGCTCGTTTTCGGCGAAGACGTCGGCGGCAAATACGGCGGGGTATTTCGCGCTACAGAAGGTCTCGCCGAGAAATTCGGGGATGACCGGGTGTTCAATACACCGTTGGCGGAATCGGGAATCGGAGGATTGGCGCTTGGATTGACGTTTCAAGGATACCGCCCGATCATGGAAATTCAATTTTTCGGGTTCGTCTTTGAAGCAATGGATGCGGTTGTTTCACAAATCGCGCGCCTTCGTTACCGCTCAGGCGGTCATTACGAAGCTCCGGTCGTCGTTCGCGCTCCGTTCGGCGGCGGGGTAAAAACACCCGAGCTTCATTCCGACAGCTTGGAAGGATTGTTCGCGCAGTCTCCGGGTTTAAAAGTCGTCATTCCTTCGAATCCGTACGATGCGAAAGGGCTGCTGATTTCAGCAATCAGAGACAATGATCCCGTCATTTTCCTTGAACATATGAAGCTGTATCGCTCGTTCCGTGAAGAAGTTCCTGAAGAGGAATATACGGTTGAAATCGGCAAAGCGAACGTTGTCCGCGAAGGCAGCGACGTCACGATTGTTACGTACGGGGCGATGGTGCAAGCCTCGAAAAAAGCGGCTGAGCAGCTCGAAAAAGACGGCATCAGCGCCGAAATCATCGATTTGCGTACGGTCAGCCCGCTCGACGTGGATACGATTGTGAAGTCGGTGGAAAAGACGAATCGCGCCGTTGTCGTTCAAGAAGCGCAAAAACAGGCGGGTGTCGCGTCAATGGTCGTTGCGGAAATTAACGACCGCGCCATTCTTCACCTTGAAGCACCGGTCGGCCGGGTTACGGCACCGGACACGGTGTATCCGTTCGCAGCGGTGGAAGACATTTGGCTACCCGACAAGAACGATATTATCGAAAAGGTGAAACAAGTCGTAACGTTTTAAACGATCGATTTCTTAAAAAGGAGGGAACTGAACTTGGCATATCAATTTAAATTTCCGGAGCTCGGCGAAGGCATTACCGAAGGCGAAATCGTCAAGTGGATGGTGAAAGAAGGCGATGAGGTCAAAGAAGACGACATTCTCGCCGAAGTGCAAAACGACAAAGCCGTCGTCGAATTGCCCTCGCCTGTCGACGGCAAAATCCTTGAATTGAAAGCCGATGAAGGCGACACCGTTCACGTCGAAGATGTGATCGTCGTATTCGACGCCGAAGGCGAAGGCGAAGATGAAGGCGACGATGCAAGCGGCGAAGGCGAAGAGTCCGGATCGGACAATGAAAAGGCGAAGGACGAAGGGAAGAAGGACGACGATTCCGCGAGTGAAGCGGGTAAGGAATCGAAAGAAACGTCTTCTTCCGATAAGCGCGTGATTGCGATGCCGTCGGTACGGAAATATGCGCGCGAAAAAGGCGTCGACATTCAGGAAGTGAGCGGAAGCGGGAACAACGGGAGAATTTTGAAGGAAGACGTCGATCAATTCCTTGAAGGCGGCGGAGAAAAAGCGGAGGCCGCAGAAGGGCAGCAAGATCAGGAAGCGGAAGAAAAACAAGCGGCAGTTGCGGGCGGCTACGAGCAACGCGAAACGAGAGAAAAAATGCGCGGCATCCGCAAGGCGATTTCGAATGCGATGGTTCATTCGAAGCATACTGCACCGCACGTGACGTTCATGGACGAAGTGGATGTGACGGAACTCGTTGCCCATCGCAAGCAATTTAAGGAAGCGGCAGCTGAACAAGGCGTGAAACTCACGTATTTGCCTTACGTTGTGAAAGCACTCATTTCTGCGTTGCGGCAATATCCGATTTTGAACACTTCGGTAGATGATGATTCCGAAGAAATCGTACACAAGCATTATTACAATATCGGAATTGCCACTGATACAGACAAAGGACTTGTCGTTCCCGTCGTTAAAGATGCGGATCGCAAGTCGATGTACCAAATCGCGAACGAAGTGACCGAGTTGTCCGGCAAGGCACGTGAAGGAAAGTTGTCCAATGAGGACATGAGCGGAGGCACTTGCACGATTTCGAACGTAGGGTCCGCAGGCGGACAATGGTTCACGCCAGTCATAAATCATCCGGAAGTGGCGATTCTCGGCATTGGACGAATTACCGAGAAACCGGTCATTAAGGATGGGGAAATTACGGCAGCCCCGATTCTTGCGATTTCGTTGACAGTCGACCACCGCGTCATCGATGGTGTCGTGGCCCAAAACGCGTTGAATCACGTAAAACGTCTGCTCAACAATCCACAATTACTCATACTGGAGGCGTAACTATGGTAGTAGGAGAATTTACGACGGAAGTCGATACGCTTATCATCGGATCGGGACCGGGAGGATACGTTGCTGCGATTCGCGCGGCGCAGCTCGGCCAAAAAGTAACCGTCGTGGAAAAAGAGGATTCGCTCGGGGGCGTCTGCCTGAATGTCGGCTGTATTCCTTCCAAAGCTTTGATTTCTGCGAGTCACCGTTATGAGCATGCCGGTCAGTCGGACGACATGGGCATCACGGCGAAAGACGTCAAAATCGATTTTTCCAAACTGCAGGAATGGAAAGGCTCGATTGTGAAAAAATTGACCGGCGGCATCGACGGCTTGTTTAAGGCAAACGGCGTCGAGGTCGTTCGCGGCGAAGCCATTTTCGTCGGCGAAAAGGAAGTTCGCGTCAACAACGGATACGAACAAAACCGTTACAAGTTTGAGAATTGCATCATTGCCACTGGCTCGAGTCCGATCGAAATTCCGGGATTCAAATGGAGCGATCGCGTGCTTTCTTCGACCGGCGCGCTGGCGCTTACAGAAGTGCCGAAGAAAATGGTTGTCATCGGCGGGGGATACATCGGCATCGAGCTCGGCAATGCTTTTGCCGGTTTTGGCACCGAAGTGACAATTCTTGAAGGATCGAAGCAAATATTGCCGGGATTCGAGAAGAAAATGGCGGCCGTTGTTCAGAAACGCCTGAAGAAGAAAGGCGTGAAAATTCATACAAATGCCATGGCACAAGATGTCAAAGAGACGAAAAAAGGTGTGACGGTGACCGCGAACATTAAGGATAACGAAGAAACGTTCGAGGCCGATTATGTCCTCGTTACGGTCGGCCGCAAGCCGAATACCGAAGAACTCGGACTGGAGCAAGCCGGTATCCAAGTGAACGATAAAGGCTTGATTGAAGTCGACAAGAAAGGCAAGACGAACGTCGACAACATTTACGCGATCGGCGACATCGTACCGGGTCCCGCTCTTGCGCATAAAGCTTCTTATGAAGGAAAAGTAGTCGCTGAGGTGATCAACGGCGACAAAGGCGCGGAAATCGATTATCTCGCGATTCCGGCGGTTGTCTTTTCCGATCCGGAACTCGCCTCGGTCGGTTACACCGAACAAGAGGCAAAAGATGCCGGTTACGACGTAAAATCTGCCCAGTTCCCGTTTGCGGCAAATGGCCGTGCGTTGTCGTTGAACGACACGGACGGATTCATGAAACTCATCACTCGCAAAGAAGACGGGTTGATTCTCGGCGCGCAAATCGCCGGGCAGGGTGCTTCGGACATGATCGCCGAACTCGGTCTTGCTGTCGAAACGGGCATGACGGCGGAGGACTTGTCCTTGACGATTCATGCACACCCTACACTCGGAGAAATTACAAGCGAGACCGCAGAAGTTGCTCTCGGCCATCCAATTCATATTGCCAAATAAACGTTTTATTTGCGGAGCCTGGTTCAGGCTCCGTTTTTTCTTAGCTGGGATTCGGCTAAGTTTTTTTACTTATGTTACAATAATTTTACTATTATGAACAAAGGGTTACATATAGAGGGGGGATATGGATGGCAACCGTGTTGCTGCGAGGGGGAGGCAAATTTTTATTAACAGCCGCAGCGATCTTTTTCATTGGTTCGCTGCCTTATTTGATTTTTAACATGAAAGCTCAAGTAACTGTATGGAAACTTCTAATGGACGGGAGTTTGGCGAACGCTTCTTTTTTAAGCGATCATCTTCACTTCAACGTTTCCTCTTATTTTTCCCACGTCGGATCGACGTTTTTGCAGTTGTTTCATTGGAAAGATTTGTACTATTACAATTTTTACATAGAGAAAGTACCGTTGTTCCCCGAATTTTTCGATTCGTACCTCGAGTCGATGGTCACGTTGTTTTCCGCGATTCTGCTCGGCTTGGTCACCGGAATTATCGTCACGTTGGTCGTCATGCTGCTTCCGGTTCGGGTGCGTAAGCCGTTTCACTCCCTCCTGTTTGTCCTCGAGTCACTCCCGGACATTTTCATCGTCGTTTTTTTTCAATGGACGATTTTTTACATACATGAAAAGACAGGAGTCGAATTATTGGACACGTACAGTCTTTTCGACGACGCTTACGTTTTGCCGATAATATGCTTGTCGTTCTTGCCGGCATTTTATATCGGAAAATATTTGCTGAAAACGTTCGAGGAAGAAGAAGACCGTTTATATGTTGAGTTGGCCCGTGGAAAAGGAATGGGACGGTTGCGCATTTTGCTTGTTCATATATCCAGGAACGCGCTCGTGACGTTTTTCGCCCATTTCAAAACGATCTTTTGGCTCGGACTTTCCAATTTAATTGCGTTGGATGTCCTGTTCATGAATGATGACGGGTTTATGGTTTTCATGGTTGAAAATGCGCCGTTAAATCCGACAATCTTCACGGTTGGACTGTGGATGGTATTTGTTCCGTTCTACATCGTAATGATTGGTGGAGAAGCACTTATTTATTCCATTACTCGGTCAGGAGGGACGAGGTAAATGGGATACTTCCAGTCACTGATCCAAACACGGATGTTCGTTCTCGGCATGCTGTTTTTGCTCGTGCTCGTCGCGGTAAGCATAGGGTTCGGGCCTCTCGCCGATGCCGATTCGAGCGTGCGGTCGCTTGACGTTCAACAAAGCGATTCGATGGATAAGCCGCCGTTTCCTCCTTCGGCCGCGTATCCGCTCGGAAGCAACCGGTTCGGTCAACAAATGTTGTGGATTTTGATCGACGGAGCCAAATATACGATCGGCATGGCGGTGGCGATTTCATTGGCGGCCATGGTTTTGGCCGTCGGTTGCGGATTCGCTATGAACGCGCTTCCGAAGTGGATCAGCATGCCTTTGGCCGAATCCTTTGAAGCCTTTCACTTTGTTCCGCTGGCGTTGTTTGTGTATTGGTTGGTTGCACCGGTCCTTAAATTATTCAATTGGAGTTACGGGGCAGAGGTCGAGTTCTTTTTCCCGATTTGCGTGTTGATTGGATTGTCGGTTCCCATTCTTGCCGTTTACGTCTACCGAGAAACGAGAGAAATTGCGAGACGTGAATATATCGTCAACGCAAAAGTATTGGGGCCAAGCCGATTCCATATTTATCGAAAACACGTGTTGCCCTTGTTCATGCCGAAACTGCTCGTGATTTTTTCTCAACAAGTTGGAAGAGTATTATTGGTGTTCGCGCAACTTGGCTTGCTGAACGTGTTCATTGGCGGAGGAACGGAAAAAGTGGTCGGGCATGAGCTTGTGAAAAATGAACAAGGGATCATGGAAGAAGTGGAAATCTTGAGTATGTTCTCCAACAGTCATGAATGGGCAGGGCTGATCGGCAAATATTGGCCGCAATTGGAGGCTGCCCCTTGGCTCATTCTCGGCCCGGTTACCGCTTTTGCCCTTACGCTCATTGCGGTTAATTTCGTCGCGGAAGGGATGAGTACAGCCGCTCAATGGAAGCCGCGAAAGAAAAGAAAAGGGATCGCTTTCTCGAGAAAAACGGATTCGGTCGTTTGAAATTGTGCGATTTCGGAAATGAAAGGAGTGGCGGCATCAACTAAAGAAGACAAGGAGCAAATGCATCGATGAACAAGTCAACTTTGTTAACGGGATTCGCAATGATAGGATTCGCTTTAATGGTCATAGGACTTGCAACCGCATTTACTGATCAGGAGCGAAACACGGGAAATCGTGAAGCTTCTGGAAATTGGGTGGCAGCATGGGCGGCAAGTGAACGCGCTCCATTGGATGAAGGCATTTCGCTTGGAGGTTTCACGAATCAAACGGTGCGAATGATCATTGATCCGCATTTCGACGGATTGCAGTTGCGGCTCCATTTATCGAACCGGTATGGTACAAAGCCGGTCACGTTTTCGGCGGTTCACGTGGCGAAACAAAAGAAGGGTGCGGCGATTCAAAAAAATACCGACCGAACGGTAACCTTCGACGGGGAAACAACCGTTACGATTCCACCTGGAAACGTGGCTGTCAGCGACGCGGTTTCGCTCCGCGTCAACTGTGATGAACCGCTCGCTGTCAGTTTGTATGTCCGCGGCGAAAGCGGCCCGGTCACGTGGCATCCGCATTCTTTGCAAACGACTTACATTACTCCTGACGGGAATCATGCATCGGATGCTGCGGCTTCCGCGTTTACGAAAAAGCATGTCGATTGGTATTGGTTGAATGAAATCGACGTCGTTCCTGAAGGAAAGGTGAAAGGGGCAATTGCCGTCATCGGAGACTCGATCACGAACGGCAACCATTCCACGATCAACGCCAACCGGCGTTGGCCGGATGATTTGGCGAGACGGTTTCACCGGCAAAGGCCGGGAACGTGGTCGGTCATTAATCAAGGCATATCCGCCAACCGGATTTTCGAAAGTTCGCCCGGGATCGGATTGAGCGCCTTCGATCGCCTCGAAAGGGACGTCTTTCAACCGGCCGGTGTCAAAGCACTCATTTTTTCGGAAGGATTGAACGATATTCGCCATCATCCCGACGAAGTGGACGCTGAACAAATGATTTCCGCAATGAAAGTAATCATCGAAGAGGCGCATGAGCATGGAGTTGCTGTTTATGGAGCAACGTTGACACCTTTTAAAGGTTCAAACAGATATACGGAACAAGGGGAAAAAACGCGTGAAGCAGTGAATCAATGGATTCGCACGAGCGGTGCCTTCGACGGGGTGATCGATTTCGACAAAGCGCTGCGCGATCCGCGTCATCCGAAACGATTGCTTCCCGAGTACGACCACGGCGATCATTTTCAT
The DNA here is from genome assembly GCA_035700025.1 of Bacillales bacterium. NCBI lineage: Bacteria > Bacillati > Bacillota > Bacilli > Caryophanales > Caryophanales bacterium. Next base: position 7,407 of record DASSOY010000080.1, read on the forward strand.
CCAAACGACCTCGGCTATCAGTTGATGGCAAACGTGGTCGACTTATCGATGTTCAACTAAACGCATGAAACGCCGGAGCAAATGCTCCGGCGTTTTGTCGGTTAAGGACGGGAGATCAATGGTGTTAATTTTTTTGTTAAGGTTTCCGTTGTATAGGCGCCGGCAATCTTAAGTTTCGTCATGCCGTTTTGTTTAACGATGATGGCGGGAACGGACGGGATTTCGAATTCCTGTTGCAAGTCTCTTAAATCGCCCGTTTTAATGCTGATCTTTCTTTCATTCACCGGTACGTCGTCATAGGCATCCAGCAATGCCGAAAAGTAGCGGTCTTTCAATTGTTCATCCGTATCCATGCTGTAAAGGAGAATGACGCGAACGTCCGTTCCTCCCGCGTGGGCGGTTTTTTCGGTAAACGTTAATGCCTCACAACCGGAAAGCATAAATAAGAGGATAAGAGGTAAAACGAAGTAAGTTTTCATTGATGCAGATCCTCCTGCTGGAGAGCGTTTATTGAAAGTAAGTTCGTTGATTTCATCTTAACACGGAGAAAATCGAATGCTGTTCTTATGCATGAAATGTTACATAAATGAAAATGGGTTGTTATGAATATTGCAATTCGAAAAAAAAGAACACGAAAGTTTAAAAATCCCAGCCATTTTTCGTTTGGAAAACCTTATAATGAGATTAAGGGGGGGTATCGGTGAAAAAAAGGTTACTGATCGGTTGTGCAGTTTTGTTGCTGGCCGGATGCTCGTCATCGTCGCAAACGCAGTCGTCTCATCCAGACCCACCGGATAAAATGCGAAAAAACGAGCAGCTCGCTGAGAAAACGGCACCTAAAAAAACCGAGCAGCCTACACAACACGATGAAAAGAAGCAGCCTGATGTGAAAAAGGAGCCGAAGGAGATTCATCCTCAATACCGGATGACCAAAAACTATTATTTGAAACCGATCGATCAAGCGGACCCGAAGGTGGTGTTGTTGACGATCGACGATGCGCCTGACGAACATGCCGTGGAAATGGCCAAAACGTTGAAAAAACTTCACGCGAAGGCAATCTTTTTTGTCAATGGCATGTACGTGAAAGACGACGAAGGCTTGAACAAATTAAAAAAAATTGAAGCTCTCGGGTTTCCGGTCGGCAATCATACCGTTACGCATCCGAATTTATCCGATCTTTCGCCAGAGGAGCAAAGAAAAGAAATCCTTCCTGTTTACGAAACATTGCAACGAACAAGCGGAAAACCGGTGAAGTTTTTCCGGGCACCGCACGGGGTGAATACGAAAGTTTCCGATCAACTGGCAAAAGAAAGAAATGTGCTCGTGATGAACTGGTCGTACGGTTACGATTGGCACAAACAATATGAAAATCCTGAAGCCCTTGCCAAAATCATGATTACGACCCCGTATTTGCATAACGGTTCGATTTTGCTCATGCACGACAGAAGTTGGACAGCGGAAGCTCTCCCCGAAATCGTGAAAGGCCTTCGTGCCAAAGGATACACCATCGTCGATCCGGAACGGATTGAAACGCCGCTGACGCAAAAAAACAAGGAGTGACCGGTAGGACGGTCCTCCTTCTTTTATTCATCGATCGGCGGCATGATTCTGCCGTTGAACAGCTGCAATTTTCCGTGCAAACGGCCCGCAATCCATTTGCATAACTCGTTCGCTTTCCCTTTATCGCCTTGCGTGGCATCATTAGGGAGCGTAATTTGCACGCAACATCGCCCATCAACGGCACCGTTCGGGCTTTTCCCACTTTCAACGGCAATGACAATGACGTTGTACCGCTCATGCAACCCGCGCAAATAAAACCACCGGTCTTCGCCTTGCGGTGAATCTTCGATTGTGTAAGGGAAGGCGGCTTCATCATATGCCCACCTCAGTTGCTCACCGGTTTTCGCGGTTGCCGTTTTGTAGTCCCGCAACAACTTCTTGATAACGTCCGGATGAACGGCTTCATCAAGATAAATGTAGGCGTTTTCCAACGAAACATCCCCTCGATTCCAAGCAATTATCATTATCTTAGCATTTGTGGAAACATTACGACAAGCAGTGGAACATCGGAGTTAATAAGTATGTTATATTGAATTGAAAATGACATACTAAAAAAGGTTGACAAAACAAAAATGACATCATAATATAAAGAAAAACAGTTGTAAAAGCGCTTACAAAAAAGGTGATGAGGAGATGAAACGTATGGGAACGCTCGTATGCCAAACTTGTGATTCAACGATAGAACACTTTCTCTCCAACAAAGTCACGACGCTTTATTCACGTTGCCCGAAATGCTGCAAAAAGAGGCGGAAGTAAATGAAAAAGATGCGCGGTCCGCGGCGCATCTTTTTCATTGCTTCACCGGAACGGCAATTTCGTTTACCGCCGTCCGGTAGAGCGGGATTAAGGGTTCAAACGTATCAGAGATTCGTTGCGTCCATTCCTTGCCGCTGAGACGGATTGCCTCGGCTTGTTCAATCGTTCGCCCGCAAAGAAATTCTCCTTTTTTCACCGTTTTCAATCGTTCAAGCATCGCCTTTACGTCCTTTTCATTGAACCGCCCAACTTCGGGTTTCGTATGATCTTTCGAAAACACGAAATCTTTAGGGAGATGGTTGAGCCATTCATTCCTACTCCGTTGCAACCTGTTCGCAATTTCTTCTTTGTTTTCGGCTTCGTTAATGACAGCGAACCAAAGGAAGACATGCGATTGCCAAAGCCCGATTTGAAAATGCGGATGTTTTTTGTATCCTCTTCGGTTTCCGGCGATCGCCACCCAAGTGTCCTTAGGAGGATTCACCGTGCGGCGGGCGTGACGAGCCACGTGCGGATACATTGTCTCGCCCGTTGCAGCAGACAACGATTCTGCGAACGATTGTCCGAGCGTTTCCAATTTCGGGCGTACTCGTTTCTTTAGTTGTTCCATGCGTGCTTCGAGACCTTCCACTTGAAAAACGTTAAAGTCAGCTTTTGCAAAACCTTTGAATGCCATCGTCGACTCCTTATTCACCTATTTTGTTTGCAGTGTACCATAAATTGCGTTTGAATGGGCAAAGAAACGGGAATGAAAGGTACAAACAGACTGAATTTTTCATACAATGCAGCAAGGAAAAAAAAGATGACTGCGCACTTATCGGAGCCCGAATTTACTTTTCTTGAAATTTCCACTTGCGCTGCGAAGAAGTCCTATGGTAAGTTAATGTAAATTTCCTTCGACTTGTCAGAAAATTATGGAAGGGAGTGTAGGGAACCATGAAACAAGTGATGCAAACGTTGAAAAGAAGGGACGCGGAAAGAAGAATCCCGGTGATTCGGTTGGAAATCGACTATGAACTGGTCACTCTACACGATGCGATGACGGAAAATGACAAGAAAGCGATCCATGAATGTAAGAACAGACTCGAAAAGCTTCGTCAGGAGCTTGTACGTCTCGAAGCTTAAGCCCTTTCAATGAAAGGGTCTTTTTTATGTGTCATAATAGATTAGGAAAAGGGGATAAGGTAAAACTATCCTTAAGGAATCGACGAAGGAGTTTCTTACATGACAGTTACGGATTGGAAACAAGTGGACCGCGATGCAAAGGCTTGGATGAAAGAAGCGGCTGAACGCATTCGAAAATCGTTCAAAAAACGAATTCGGATCGGGTACAAAGCGAATCCCGACGACCTCGTAACCGAAATGGACCGGGAGACGGAAAAGTATTTCGCCGATCAAATTCACGAGCATTATCCAGATCATCGCATCTTGGGCGAAGAAGGGTTTGGAGATGAGATTTCGACGACGGACGGAACGATCTGGATCATCGATCCGATCGATGGGACGATGAATTTCGTACACCAGCAAAGCCATTTCGCGATATCGATCGGCATCTTTCATGACGGTGTCGGTCAAATCGGATTGATTTACGATGTCGTTGCCGACGAATGGTTTCATTGCATCAAAGGGCACGGGGCTTTCCTTAATGACAGACCGTTGAAGAAACGAAACGCGGTACCGGTGGAACAATCGATTATCGGCTTGAACGCGACGTGGCTGACGAATAACCGTCGAATTGATCCGCGTTATCTCGCGCCGCTCGTTGGCCGTTCGCGCGGCACCCGCTCCTACGGTTCAGCGGCGATCGAACTTGCCTATGTTGCTGCGGGGCGTTTGGATGCTTATTTTTCGATGCGTCTTTCGCCGTGGGATTTTGCCGCAGGACTTGTATTGTTGGATGAAGTGGGCGGAGTCGTGACGACAGTGGACGGAAAGCCGGTTCGACTACTGGAGCAAAACTCGATTTTTGCGGCTGAAAAGCAGCTTCATCAAGAAATTTTCGAGACGTATATTCGCAAAGGCATCGACAAAGATTTGTTCATGAAATTGTAGAAAAAGGGGTGCGGCTCGACCGCTACCCCTTTGATGCGTTCAATCGTCGTTTCAAAGTGAATCCTGCTGCCATGCATGCAACGGCTCCGATGATCGACAATACGACACCGACCGTGCTGTGCTCGGCGACGGCTGCACCGATGGCGAACAAACAGGCAAACGTGAGAATCGACAAGACGAGAAAAGCGACATTTCTCCATCCCATGCTGTACCCTCCTCGACCGATCGCAAACGATCGGTTTTTCTAAATCAAGCATAACGCATTCGCCCGAAAAAGAAAATCAAAGACAACTATGTTATAATAGTTTGGTTATGTTTAAATTGAGGAGAGAAATGAAATGACGAATTTAAGAAACGATTTGCGAAACGTTGCGATTATTGCCCACGTCGACCATGGGAAAACGACGCTTGTCGACCAGTTGCTGCGGCAATCGGGAACTTTTCGGGAAAACGAACAAGTGAACGAGCGGGCCATGGACACGAACGATTTGGAACGGGAACGCGGGATTACGATTCTTGCGAAAAATACCGCGATTCAATATAAAAATACCCGAATCAACATTTTGGATACGCCCGGCCACGCCGATTTCGGCGGAGAAGTGGAAAGAATTATGAATCTCGTCGACGGGGTTTTGCTCGTTGTCGACGCGTTCGAAGGGTGCATGCCGCAGACGCGGTTTGTATTGAAGAAGGCGTTTGAACAGCAATTAACGCCGATTGTTGTCGTGAATAAAATTGACAGGCCGAACGCGCGGCCGAGCGAAGTCGTCGACGAAGTGCTTGATCTGTTCATTGACCTCGGCGCCGGCGAAGAACAACTCGACTTTCCGGTTATTTACACTTCTGCCGTCAACGGGACGTCAAGCTTTGATCCGAACCAACAAAACGACGACATGACCACACTGTTCGATTTCATCGTCGAAAACGTACCAGCCCCCGTCGATGCTGGTGAAGATCCGCTTCAGTTCCAAGTCACTTTGCTCGATTACAGTGAATTTCTCGGCAGAATCGGGATCGGCCGCGTCTTCCGCGGCACCATCAAAGTAGGTCAGCAAGTGTCAGTTTGCAAACTTGACGGCACCGTGAAGAATTTCAGAGTCAGCAAGTTGTACGGATTCATCGGCTTGAAACGGATAGAAATTGAAGAAGCGGGATGCGGGGATATCGTTGCAGTCGCCGGTATGGAAGAAATCACAGTCGGCGAAACAATTTGCCCGCAGGACCATATCGATCCGCTGCCCGTTCTGAGAATCGATGAACCGACTTTGCAAATGACTTTTTCGACGAATACGAGTCCTTTTGCCGGACGTGAAGGACAATATGTAACAAGTCGTAAAATCGAAGAGCGTTTGAACGTTGAATTGAAAAAGGACGTCAGCTTGCGCGTGCAGCCGACCGATTCTCCCGACGCTTGGATCGTGTCGGGACGGGGAGAATTACATCTTTCGATTTTGATCGAAAACATGCGCCGCGAAGGGTATGAGCTTTCGGTTTCAAAACCGGAAGTTATTATTCGGGAGATTGACGGCGTGCGGAGCGAGCCGTTTGAACGCGTGGACATTACCGTTCCGGATGAGCATACAGGCACGATTATGGAAGCGCTTGGAGAGCGCAAAGCGGAAATGTTGAACATGGAACAAAAAGAAGGCAATCAAGTGCATCTTGAATTTCTCGTGCCTTCGCGCGGCTTAATTGGGTATCTCCGTGAATTTTTGACGCAAACGCGCGGGTACGGGATTTTAAATCATTCGTTTGATTCGTACCAGCCTGCAGTGGATGAACAAATCGGCGGCCGCCGTCAAGGTGTGCTTGTGTCGATGGAAAATGGAAAGGCGACGCCGTATTCAATGTTCCAGCTCGAAGACCGCGGCAGCATGTTCGTTGAGCCCGGCGACGAAATTTACGAAGGCATGATCGTCGGCGAACATAATCGCGACAACGATTTAGCGGTGAACGTAACGAAAGAAAAACACGCAACGAACGTGCGATCGGCAACGAAAGATCAGACGGTTACGTTGAAGAAGTCGCGCACGCTGTCGCTCGAAGATGCGTTGACGTACATTAATCAAGATGAATTGTGCGAAGTGACGCCGAAGACGATACGGCTGCGCAAGAAAATCTTGAATAAAAACGAGCGCGAGCGGGCGGCGAAAAAGCTGAAAGCGGCTTATCGTTGATTTCGCCCCAGCCGCTCAGGTAAAGTGAAAGGTAGAGACGAGGAGGGGGAACATGGGCGAATTTTTCTCGGATTTCGCAAGATTGTACGGGATTGAAGGTGAGCATCCGCAGCGGGCGTTTTGGCTTTTGTATGCGACCATCTTATTTCTTTCGGCCGTCGTCTATCGGCTCGGTTTCGCCAGAAAGCTGCCGCTTTTGAAGAATGTTGTCATCTTTATCTTTCTTGCGGTCGGTTGTTTCGTCATGACCATCTTTGCTGAACGGTTTCCGGTTGTGAAATGTTTAATCGTCATCGCGGTCGTTTTCGGGGGCTACAAATGGCGATTGCACCGCTCAAACAAACGAAACGACCCTGCATAATGAGCGAGGAGGGTTCGTTTGAAACTCGAGGAAGCTTTGTACAATTGGTTGAGTATCAAAATTGTTTCTGATGCCCGCCCCGACGATCAGGCGGCCGCGGATACGCACCGTTTTTTTCGCGAAATTCTCGAACAAGATCACGGCGTAGACGGGCTGGAAGTCACCGTTGCCGATGATGAGTACCGTGTGCATTATCAAATCGGAGGAGTCGAGAGCGAACGGTGTTATCCCGCCCGAACGGCACAATCGCTTTTGCGTTCGATCGAGGCGGAGCCTCGTTACAACGACCAATGACGAAGAAAGGGAGCCGCTCAGCTGCGGCTCCCTTTTGGTTTACCATTTGTTTTTTCCCTTTTCGGACCGGTGATAAATTTTATAAGGATGCTTCGAAAACTTTTCTTTCGTTTTGCTCGCGATTCTTTCATCGCAGTCCTTGCACATGTACGTGTGAATCGGTCGGTTTCTCAATTTCTTTGCGAGAGCGCTTTCGTCATGAAGCGTGGCGACCTTTTCGCACAATACGCACTGTACTTTCACGAGGAACACCTGCCTTACAAACATGGTGCTATTATAACACATTCGCCGTTCTGCTGTTAGATGAGACAATCCGTTCGAGAATCAGCGATTTTGTTGGCGTTCTGGATTTCGGTTTTGATCGTCCGTCCTCGGTGATTTTTTGTTGTTCCCCGGTTTGCTGCCTTTCTTTTGCTGTTTTTCCCACTGCTGCCGATCTTCGGACGGCATTTGCCGTTTTTGCTCGGGCTGGTCGGACGGCTGCGTACCTTTCGGGCTCTGTAAGTCTTGGGGGACTTGGGGCATGACGCGGCCGACGATCTCGGCGAGCTGATTGAAAATGCCGCTGACCGGCCTTCCGTCTTGAATCGACTGTCCCATGTTTCTCAACCGCTGTACCGTATCGGGATCGGAGACGACGACGGCGGTTGCGCCGTAGCGGTCGTTTCGAAGTGCTTCGGCTACGGAATATTTGATCGTCCCGACTTTCGAACGATCGACGTCTTTATCGATGTCGATGCCTACGATGGCATATCCCATCGTGACGATTGCGGTCGCGTTTTTCACTTCCGGGACGCCTTCGGCAATGCCGACCAAATGCTTGGCAATCTCCCCCGATGTCAGGTTTTTCCTCGGGTTGTCGTGAGATTCATGGACGGATTGCTTCACTTCCGAATAGTTCGGATGATGTTGACGATCGCTTCGTCCCTTTTCCTCAGGACGCTGAGCAAGGCACCCCGTTGAAAATACGAGAAGGACGAGCGGCAAGACGATACGTTTTAGTTTCATGAGATCGATCACCCTTTCCTACGGGTAGGATTTACCGGTAAACTTCTTCTTATGCGCAAAAAAACTCCGCGCATCGAATGCGCGAAGTTTGCTAAAGACGCTTCTCTTGGCCGTTGATTGACCATCAACGAACGATTAGCTGTTTGATCTGTTTGATCGGGTGATCTTGATTCGATCCGTCTCCGTGATAAAAATGCGCCGGTCCGTCGTCGTTGAGGAACGTTCCATCTTTCGTGAAGGCGAGGATGCCATTTTCCGCTTCGGCGAGCGATAACTCATGGTTCTCCCCGTTCGCCGTTTCAATGATGACGTCGGCGGCATCCGCTTTCGGTGCTGCGTTGTCCAAGTATGGCTTAAGCGGGACAGCGAGCGACAACCCTTCCTCTTGCATCAAGTCTCTTTTTTTATACGCTTTCGGAGGTTCTCCGAGTTTGTGCGGCTTACGGAAATAATCGTCGAGGTTGAACTTCCTGTCGTCGAACAACCACGCCCCGGGATCTAAAGTGATCGTGTAATCTACGTTTCCTTTAATAAAAATGATATCCGGCAATCGCTTCCACCTCTGTCTCGAAATTTCGTCCTCTCTATTATAAAGGCAACGGTTAGGCTTGTCACACTTGGGAAAGGTAAGGATGAACGGAATGCAGAGGTGAATGATAAATTGATTACGCAAGAAGAATTGAACCATTTGGTAGAAATAGCCAAACCAACGGCACGAAAAGGACAAGTGGCCTCATACATTCCTGCTCTCGCCAAAGCCGATGCTCACGATTTGGCTGCGGCCGTTTATCGAGAAGACGGAACCTTGATTTCCGCAGGGCAGGATGAGAAACCTTTCACGCTTCAAAGCGTAGTTAAAGTGTTATGTTTGGCGCTGGCGATCATGGATCGCGGAACGGATTACGTGTTTGCGCGTGTCGGAATGGAACCGACAGGAGATCCGTTCAATTCCATCGGTAAATTGGAAACGAGAAAGCCCGCCAAACCTCTGAATCCGATGATTAACGCCGGCGCTCTCGCTGTCACGAATATGCTTCACGGAGCAACGGTGCAAGAAAAGCTCGGCCGTTTGCTGGCGTTCGTCCATGATTTGGCCGGCAATGTTTCGATTGTTTTTAACGAAACTGTTGCCTCTTCCGAAAATAAAACGTCTTATCTCAATCGTTCGCTTTGTTATTTCATGAAACAACACGACATCATTACTGAAGATGTCGACGAAACGATCGATTTTTATACGAAAATGTGCGCGATCGAGGTAAATTGTCGCGACTTGGCTCGTATCGGCGCCGTATTAGCGAACGACGGTAATGATCCGGAATCTGATCGAAAAATCATTCCTGGTCAAATCGTTCGGATTTTGAAAACGTTTATGGTCACATGCGGCATGTATAACGCGTCGGGAGAATTTGCGATGAGGGTCGGGATGCCTGCAAAAAGCGGCGTTTCCGGCGCGATACTCGGAACCGTGCCTGCGGGAGGGGGTATTGGCATTTACGGGCCGGCGCTCGACGAGAAGGGGAACAGCGTCGCCGGGGTGAAGTTGATGGAGCTATTGTCTGTGCAGTACGGCTTAAGTATTTTTGCCTGATCTGAGGCGGCCAATGCCTTGCAATTTTACGGTAAACAAGGTAAGATGAAGGTCAGGATGGCAATGTGAACGGAGGGATCAAATTGTCAACGGAGATTGCTGCAGGGCATCGTGAGAAGGCATTTGATCTTCTGAAAGAAGATGCTCACAAGATCCTTAAGCTGATCGAAGTACAGATGGAAAACTTAACGATGCCGCAATGCCCTCTTTATGAGGAAGTGTTGGATACCCAAATGTTCGGATTGTCCCGCGAGATCGATTTTGCCGTCCGTCTCGGACTGCTTGACGAAAAAGACGGCAAGCAATTGCTGGAAACGCTGGAGCGCCAGTTGTCGGCGTTACATGAGGCATCCGTTCGTAAATGAGAAATGCGTGAGTTCCCCGGCCTGACGGAAAACAGACCGGGTTTTTATTTCTGGTCGTTGACAGAATATTCACCCGTTTGGAAATCCGATAAGAAAAGAAGGAAAATCGCGTTCAGTAACGAAAAATGTAAAAGAAGGAAACTTGGATAGGATGAACGCGAAATGATAAAGAAGATGTTCCAGCATTTTGATTATACAATGGTCATTCCTGTTTTGCTTCTCGGCGCATTCGGGGTTTTAATGGTTTACAGTTCGGGAATCTATTGGGCAGATTGGCTCGGTTTTGCCCCCGATCATTTTTTTGTCCAACAGTCGATGAACTTTGCGGCGGCGTTAGTTGCGTTTGCCTTCGCAATGCTGTTTCCGTACAAAGCCTATGCGAAATTCATGAAGCCGATTCTCGGAATCTCGTTATTGCTTCTTGTCTTTGTCAAGTTGAACGGAACGGTCAGCGGGAACGCGCAATCTTGGATTAACGTCGCCGGCGTGAACTTTCAGCCGTCAGAATTCGCCAAGATCGGCGTCATCATTTATTTGGCTGCTGTATTTTCGAAAAAGCAACATTACATTACGAATTTTTCACGCGGAGTCGTCCCGCCTTTAATCGTCATTTTAATCACGTTCTTGCTGATCGCTGCCCAGCCTGATCTCGGGACGGCGATGATCATCGCCGGCATCTCCGGTGTGATGATCGTTTGTTCCGGCATGCGCATTAAGCATTTGACGGCTTTACTCGGCCTCGCCGTCATCGGGATCTCCGTGATGCTTTTGTTTGGTTCGATTTTGTCACTTGAGCAACTGTCCCGTTTCGATGCCGCCTATCACCCGTTTGAACATAGTGAAGACGATGCCGGTTACCAAATGATCAATTCGTATTTGGCGATTGCGGCTGGAGGCTTGACCGGGCGCGGACTCGGAGACGGCATTCAAAAGTATGGTTTTCTTCCGGAATCCTATACCGATTTTATTATGGCGATTATCGCGGAAGAATTCGGTTTGATCGGGGTCACGCTTGTAATCGGTACCCTCTGTTTTCTCGTGTTCAAAGGCTTTATCATCGGCATTCGCTGCAAAGACACGTTCGGCAGCTTGCTGGCGGTTGGCATTGCGGGCATGATCGGCGTACAGTCGGTTATCAATCTAGGCGTCGTTTGCGGATTGCTCCCCGTCACAGGCATTCCGCTTCCGTTTGTCAGTTACGGAGGATCGTCTCTCGTCGTTTGCATGTTCGCGATGGGCGTTTTAATTAATATATCAATGTTCATTCGTTGGAAGAAGGACGAATCGAACGGACATGAGCAACCGGAACCTCACTCAGTATTTCAACAAGGCGAGGGTGCATACCGGACGACACACAGGTAGGAATGACGGGAGTTCGTTCAATCGACTCCCGATTTCACCATATAGATAGGGAGTGGAAACATGAAAAATGTGAGAAAAATCAGCAAAGTGTTGGTGGCCAACCGCGGAGAAATTGCCATCCGCATCTTTCGTGCCTGCACCGAACTGAACATTCGCACGGTCGCGGTTTATTCGAAGGAGGATGAAGGATCGTATCACCGGTACAAAGCGGATGAAGCGTACCTTGTCGGAGAAGGGAAAGGACCGCTGGAGGCGTATCTCGACATCGAAGGCATTTTAGAAATCGCGAAGGACAACGGTGTCGACGCCATCCATCCGGGATATGGTTTTCTGTCGGAAAATACGCGATTCGCGAAACGGTGCGAAGAAGAAGGTATCATCTTCATCGGACCGAAGTCCGAACATCTCGTCATGTTCGGTGATAAGGTAAAGGCAAAACAGAAAGCGGTTGAGGCGAAGATTCCGGTGATCCCCGGAAGCGACGGGCCGGTTTCCGGACTTGACGAAGTCGAACGTTTTGCCGACGAGCACGGGTATCCGCTCATGATCAAAGCCGCACTCGGAGGCGGCGGCCGCGGCATGCGCATCGTGCGAAGCCAAGAGGCGTTGGCGGACGCTTTTGACCGCGCAAAGTCGGAAGCGAAAAAGGCATTCGGGGAAGACGAAGTTTACGTCGAGAAATTCATTGAAAATCCGAAACATATCGAGGTGCAAATTCTCGCCGACGCTGATGGCAAAGTCGTTCATTTATATGAACGCGATTGCTCGGTGCAGCGACGCCATCAAAAAGTCGTCGAAGTAGCGCCTAGCGTGTCATTGGACGACACGACGAGAGAAGACATATGCCAGGCGGCTGTACAGCTGGCGAAAAGCGTTGATTACTTAAATGCCGGGACGGTGGAGTTCCTCGTCGACCGCGACCAAAATTTTTATTTTATTGAAGTGAATCCGCGCGTCCAAGTCGAACATACGATTACCGAGCTTGTCACCGGCGTCGATATCGTTCAGTCGCAAATTTTCATCGCCGAGGGACATTCGCTTCATAGCGCGAAAATCGGCATTCCGGAACAAAACAAGATTTCATTACATGGATATGCGATTCAGTGCAGGGTAACGACTGAAGATCCGGCAAACAATTTCTTCCCGGACACCGGAAAAATCATGGCTTACCGAACGGGCGGCGGCTTCGGCGTGCGGCTCGATGCCGGGAACGGTTTTCAAGGCGCGGTGATCACGCCGCACTATGATTCCTTGCTCGTGAAACTGTCAACTTGGGCGCTCACGTTTGAAAATGCGGCATCGAAAATGCTGAGGAATTTGAAAGAGTTCCGGATTCGCGGCATCAAGACGAATATCGCCTTTTTGGAGAATGTCGTTCAGCACGATAAATTTCTTTCGGGCGAGTACAGCACGTCGTTTATTGATACGACTCCGGAGCTGTTCATTTTTCCGAAACGGAAAGACCGCGGCACGAAAATGCTGACGTACATCGCTTCGACGACGATCAACGGGTTTCCGGGGTTGGAGAAACAGAAAAAACCGGCCTTCGACACACCGAAAGTACCGAAGGTGAAACATTCGGAGCCGATACAGAACGGAACGAAACAAATTCTCAATGAAAAAGGGGCGGACGGCCTCGCAAAGTGGGTGAAAGATCAGAAGGAAGTGTTATTGACGGACACGACGTTCCGCGATGCCCACCAGTCGCTGCTGGCGACAAGAATGCGGACGAACGATTTGAAAAAAATTGCGGAACCGACAGCTCGGTTGTTGCCGAATTTATTTTCCGTTGAAATGTGGGGCGGTGCAACATTTGACGTGTCCATGCGATTTTTGAATGAAGACCCGTGGAAGCGGCTCATGACCTTGCGGGAAAAAATGCCGAACGTCTTGCTGCAAATGCTTTTGCGGGCATCTAATGCAGTCGGCTATAAAAATTACCCTGACAACGTCATCAAAGAGTTTGTCGATAAATCAGCGAATGCGGGCATTGACGTGTTTCGGATATTCGACAGCTTAAACTGGATTGAAGGCATGACGCTTGCGATCGACGCTGTGCGCGAGTCGGGAAAAATTGCGGAAGCCTCGCTCTGCTATACAGGCGACATTCTCGATCCGAAACGGTCGAAGTACGACTTGGCCTATTATACGAAAATGGCGAAAGAGTTGGAAAACGCCGGCGCGCACATTCTCGGCATTAAAGACATGGCTGGGCTTCTTAAACCGCAGGCGGCCTACGACCTCATCTCTGCGTTGAAAGAGGCTGTGGACATTCCGATCCATCTTCATACGCATGATACGAGCGGCAATGGTCTTTTCATGTATGCGCGGGCAGTAGAAGCCGGTGTCGATATTGTTGATGTTGCCGTAAGCTCCATGGCAGGCATGACGTCGCAGCCGAGCGCGAACTCGCTTTATTATGCGCTCGACCATACGGACCGCCAGCCGAATGTTAACATCCGTTCCCTTGAAACCCTTTCGGATTACTGGGAAGACGTCAGAAAATATTACAGCGGTTTTGAAAGCGGCATGGTCGCTCCAAACACGGAAGTGTATGAGCATGAAATGCCTGGAGGCCAGTACAGCAACTTGCAACAGCAGGCGAAAGCGGTCGGCCTCGGCGAGCGCTGGAACGAAGTCAAAAAGATGTACCGCCGCGTCAACGACATGTTCGGGGATATCGTGAAGGTGACTCCGTCGTCGAAAGTGGTCGGCGATATGGCGTTGTATATGGTGCAAAATCATCTAACGGTAGACGATGTGTACGAAAAAGGAGAAAACCTCGATTTTCCGGATTCGGTCGTCGAATTTTTCCAAGGTTATCTCGGTCAACCGTATCAAGGGTTTCCGAAGGAATTGCAGCAAATTATTTTAAAGGGACGGGAAGCGATCGACGTCCGTCCGGGCGAACGACTGGAACCGGTAGATTTCGAGGACCTGAAAGAAACGCTTTACCATAAGCTCGGCCGTCCAGTAACGAGTCACGATCTTGTCTCCTATGCGATTTACCCGAAAGTGTTCATGGACTTCCATGAGTTCCAAGAGCGATTCGGAGATACATCTGTGCTCGATACGCCGACTTTCTTTTACGGGATGAGGCTCGGCGAAGAAGTCGAAGTGGAAATCGAACAAGGGAAAACGTTGATTGTGAAACTCGTCTCGATCGGCGAGGCGCAGGCGGATGGAACGAGAGTCGTTTACTTTGAGTTGAACGGGCAGCCGCGTGAGGTGGTTGTGCGCGACGAAAGTGTCAAAACGACCGTAAACGCTAAACAAAAAGCCGATCGAAGCAATCCGAATCATATTGCGGCGACGATGCCAGGTACGGTCGTAAAAACGGTTGTCGAAAAAGGTGAACGCGTGAAGAAAGGCGACCATATGATTATTACGGAAGCGATGAAAATGGAGACGACGGTACAGGCGCCTTTTGATGGCGTGGTAAAAGAACTTTACGTGTCGAATGGCGAAGCGATTCAAAGCGGGGATTTGCTTCTCGAATTGGAATAAAAACTATCGGCCGCGGCGTTCCTTATGGAACGCCGC
>DASSOY010000081.1 GCA_035700025.1 Bacillales bacterium
GTCATCGTCGTCACTCCGTCCGTTTCGTGTAAATCGATCGATTCAACCGCTTCGACATCCGGCCAGCCGTCGAATACCCATGTCTGAGCGGTCCGGTTCGGCCGTTCGACTTCTAAGAACGTTCCGCGAAACGAGCACTCGGTTCCGTCTTCGGGCACGAAGACGTAGTGGTAGTTGCCTCCGACACGCAGGTCGATGGAACAGACTTTCACTTCTTCATTGAACGGGGCAATTGTTTTGATCACATGTTCCGTCTTCGTCATAACGTCGAAAACGAGTTCGATTGGTGCATCGAACGCTCGAGTGAGGACAATTTCGCGATCATTCGGGAACTCAAAGACGGCCTTTCCGTGCCGTTTACTTGTCATTTACACTCTTCTCCTTATTGTTGCGCTTTGATCAGTTTATTTTCAATTCTATCACGCGCCTTCATTCTAGTTCTGAAGATTTTCGGTTTGATTGAATTGCTTGATGAGCTGATGGGTCATGAATCGGTTCACCAGTTTTTGGATCGAGGAATTGTTTGTGAAGCTCTGGATGTTTCGAAAAATTGAACATGATTTTCATCAGCGTGCCGAGTTTACGCCCAGTCACATGTTCTTTAAAATGACAATCAAACGGTGTAACGAATGTCGTTTAGTGAAGAGGGGTTCCCAATGGAACAAAAACAAATTTACCGCATCGAAGGCTTAACCTGAGCGCATTGCGCTGCTCGGTTCGAGCAGAACGTGAATAAGATGGCGACCGTCAAAGAGGCGTCTGTCAATTTCGGCGGGGCGAAGTTGACGGTGTACGGCAGCGCTGGTGTCGATGAACTGGAAAAAGCCGGTGCGTTCGAAAACTTAAAGCTGCATCCGGAAAACGGACAAAGGGTACAGGAAAAGACGTCCTTTTGGCAAAACCGAGAAATTTGGACGGTTTCGACAGCCTTGTTGCTGCTAATTGCCGCGTGGATTACCGATTTTCAGACAAATACATGGATCCCGATGGTTGCCTATGCGGCGACGATCATCGTTGGTGGGTATCGCTTGATTTGGACGGGGCTCCTAAATCTTGTAAAATTTCAGTTTCAAATGAAAACACTGATGACGATCGCCGTTCTCGGGGCTGCTGCGATCGGGGCATGGAGCGAAGCTGCGGTCGTCGTGATCTTGTTTGCGATCAGCGAGTGGTTGGAAAGCTATTCGCTGGACAAGGCGCGCGGTTCGATTCGTTCGTTAATGGAATTAGCGCCGAAAGCGGCGACCGTTCGTCGTGGCAACAAGGAAATACGCCTGGCGCTTGATAAAATTGAAATCGGAGACACGATGATCGTCAAGCCGGGCGAGAAGTTGGCGATGGACGGCATTGTCGAGAAAGGAATGTCGACGATCAATCAAGCAGCGATTACCGGCGAATCTGTTCCAGTCGTGAAAACGGTAAAAGACAAAGTGTTTGCCGGAACGCTGAACGAAGAAGGCCTGCTCGAAGTGAAGGTGACGAAGCGGGCAGAAGATACGACACTGGCGAAGATCATTCATCTCGTCGAGGAGGCGCAAGCGGAGCGTGCGCCGTCTCAAGCGTTTATCGATCGGTTTGCGCGGTATTATACGCCGGCGATTGCAGCGGCAGCCGTGCTGCTGGCTGTCTTCCCGCCATTATTCGCGGGTGCGGATTGGAGCGAGTGGATTTACCGCGGGTTGGCGCTCTTGATCGTCGGTTGTCCTTGCGCGTTAATTATTTCGACGCCGGTAACGATCGTGACGGCGATCGGAAATGCGGCGAGGAACGGGGTGCTGATCAAAGGCGGCATCTATTTGGAGGAATTGGGTGCGCTGAAGGCGATGGCTTTTGATAAAACGGGAACATTAACGATGGGCCGGCCGGAGGTAACCGATGTGATGGCATCCGGTGATTGGAGCGAAAGCGAGGTATTGGCGGTCGCGGCGGCTCTTGAAAAAGGATCACAGCATCCGTTGGCGGCGGCGGTCCTGCGGAAAGCGGAACCGGAAGATGTAAGCGTTGAAGCGTTCGTTTCACTGACCGGCAAAGGGATAAAAGCGACGATAAATGGCATCGTCTATCACCTTGGCAATATGCGATTGATGAACGAGCTGGGACTCGATTTAACGGGGATGAACGAGAAAATTGAGGATTTCGAGAAACAAGGAAAAACGGTGATGGGGCTCGTCGCGGGAAAAAGACTCGTCGGTCTCATCGCTGTTGCCGATCCTGTCAGAACCCGTGCGAAGCAGATGATCGAACAGCTTCAAGCGATCGGTATCAAGGAAACGACGATGCTGACGGGGGATCGGCAAGCGGTCGCGCAGGCGATAGCCAAGGAGCTCGGAATCACTGAGGTGAAGGCGGAGCTTTTGCCGGAAGATAAAGTATCGGCGATCAAAAATTTACGCGGGAAACACGCGAAGGTTGCGATGGTCGGCGATGGCGTTAATGATGCGCCGGCCTTGGCGGCGGCGTCGGTCGGGATCGCAATGGGCGGTGCCGGGACGGACACCGCGCTTGAGACGGCGGACGTTGCCTTGATGGCCGACGACTTGGAGAAGCTGCCGTTCGCCGTCAGACTGAGCCGGGAGGCGCTTGGCGTAATCAAGCAAAACATGTTTTTTGCGTTCGCCGTGAAAGCAGCGGCCATTTTATTCATTTTTCCAGGTTGGTTGACGTTATGGCTGGCGGTATTTGCCGACGTCGGGGCAACGTTGATCGTCACGCTCAATGCTTTACGATTGTTGAAAGTGAGGGGGTAAGCGGTGAAAAGATGGTTTCCGAAACTGTATGATCCGTTGATGGCTTCGCTTGAAACTAAGACATTCAAGCCGATCCGCACCCGGTTGATCGGGGATGCCGGCGGACAGGTGCTCGAAATCGGTGCAGGAACAGGCGTCAACTTTGCCTTTTACAAAATGGCGGAACAAGTGACGGCCATCGAACCGAATCCGGAGATGCTGAAAAGGGCGCAACCGAAGAAGCGCCAAGCGTCGGTTGCCATTCATGCCGAACTTGGAAACGCGGAACAGCTCAATTTTCCTGAGAATGCCTTTGATACGGTCGTCGGTACGCTTGTCTTTTGCACGATAGCGAACCCTGAAAAAGCCCTTGACGAAATTCGCCGCGTACTCAATCCCGGCGGCCGCCTGTTGTTGCTCGAGCATGTTCGTATGGAGGATCGGCTGCTCGGGAAGGCGCAAGATCTCCTAACCCCGGTATGGCGGCGGCTTTGCGACGGCTGTCACTTGAATCGAAATACACTGAGAGTCGTTAAGGAAGCAGGTTTTCGCGAGGAACATGTCGAATCTTTTTCTCGCGGCCTTTATTTTTCAGGCGTTTTTTTAAATCAACCTTGAACAGGAAGTGAATGCACATGGCGTATTTCGCTGCGATTTTACACATGGAAAAGCCGGAGGACAATCAAAAATACCGCCCGCAGCATTTGAATCACATTGCGGAGATGGAAAAGCGAGGGAAGGTTTTCGCAAAAGGACCTTTCACCGAAGAACAAGGCGGCATGATCATTTACATCGCTGATTCGAAAGCGGAAGCAAAGGAAATGGCGGAAAAAGATCCGTACGTCGTGCACGGCGTACGAAGCCTCACGTTGTACGAATGGAAGATGGAGACTGCTTAAAATTCCATAGATTTCTTGATTCGCTTGTCCCTTTCGGCCAGACCGAGCTGCTCATACTCTAGTAAGGAAAGAGCAATCCACTAAAGAAGGAGAAATGATGTATGAGCCGAAGATGGGAAAGGCTGAAAAGGTTATGCCGTGAATTCTCGGATATTTTGGATGCCACCGGCAGCGTGACCGACAACAATGTTTGTCTCGCTCAGCGATTTCGCCGGATTCCTTTCGAGATTCTCGGACGCAGAACGAGGTCACCGCTTGTCGAGCCTCAATTTTTCTCGTTTGAGAACCTTGATGCAGAAGGCAACGCCTTGAATCTAGGTGAAACGGTTCTTTTGCAAAAAGAAGTGAATCCGTTGCTGACGAAATTAAGAAAACGCAACATTATCGTCACGGCATTGCACAACCACTGGATGTTCGAACGGCCGAGAGCAATGTATATGCACTTTGAATCGGTCGAACCGCCGCTTCAATTTGCTCGGAAAGTAAGAGAGTCCTTCCGTGTTTTGAAAGACTTTTAAA
>DASSOY010000082.1 GCA_035700025.1 Bacillales bacterium
GGATCTTTTACCTCACGGCCGGAGAAGGTCATTGCGATGCACTTTTTTAACCCGGTTCATAAAATGCCGCTCGTCGAGATCATCCGTGGACTGGAAACGAGTAATGAAACGGCGGAAATGGCGGAGCAAACGGCAAAACAAATGGGCAAAGAAACCGTCGTCGCCAATGAATTCCCGGGCTTTATCACGAGCCGCATCAGCACGCTTGTCGGAAACGAAGCGTTCAAAATGCTTGAAGAAGGTTTGGCTCGCCCGGAAGAAATCGATAAAGCGATCAAGCTCGGGTTGAATTATCCGATGGGGCCGTTCGAGCTCGGCGATCTCGTCGGACTTGATACGCGCTTGAACAACTTAAATTATTTACATGAAACGCTCGGCGAGCGCTTCCGTCCTTCGCCGCTGCTTGTGAAATATGTGAAAGCCGGACGGTTGGGCCGGAAAACCGGCAAAGGCGTATACGATTACACGAAGGAGAATGAATGATGAACGAAGTAGTCATTGTCGATGCGCTTCGGACGCCGATCGGCCGCTATAAGGGCGCACTGAAATCCGTGCGCCCGGACGACCTCGCGGCGATCGCGATCCGGGCGCTGCTTGAGCGAAATCCGGGTGTGCCGAAGGAAGACATCGAAGATGTCGTCTTCGGCAATGCGAACGGAGCCGGCGAAGAAAACCGCAACGTCGCACGCATGGCGGCGCTGCTCGCCGGCTTGCCGGTTGAGGTCGGCGGCACGACGATCAACCGGCTGTGCGGCTCCGGCCTCGACAGCGTCAACTACGCCGCGCGTGCGATTGCGGCCGGCGAGGGCGATGTGTTCATCGCCGGAGGCGTGGAAAGCATGACTCGCGCGCCGTTCGTGATGGCGAAGCCGGAACGCGAGTTTCCGCGCGGCAATCCGGAGATGTACGACACGACGATCGGATGGCGGTTCGCCAATCCGAAAATGAAGGAAATGTACGGGACGGACAGCATGCCGGAAACGGCAGAGAACGTAGCGAAGCGGTACGGCGTGAGCCGCGAGGCGCAGGATGCGTTTGCGTACGAGAGCCAGATGAAGGCGAAGGCGGCGATGTCGTCCGGGCGATTGAAGGATGAAATCGTGCCGGTCGTCTACCGGGACCGGAAGCTTGGCGAGGTCACGGTAGAGGTCGACGAGCACCCGCGGCCGGATACGTCGCTCGAGAAGCTGGCGCAGCTGAAGCCGATCTTTGAGGGCGGAAGCGTGACCGCAGGGAACGCGTCGGGGATCAATGACGGGGCGTCAGCGCTGTTGTTGATGAGCGCCGAGAAGGCGAAGGCGCTCGGTGTGAAGCCGCTCGTGAAATATGTGACGTCGGCGGTGGCGGGGCTTGAGCCGGAAGTGATGGGCCTCGGTCCAATTCATGCGACGCGGAAAGTGTTGAAGCGTAGCGGGTTGAAGACCGAGGCGCTTGGATTGATTGAGCTGAACGAGGCGTTTGCTTCGCAATCGCTCGAATGCATTCGTCAGCTGGAGCTTGATCCGAGCCTCGTGAATGTGAACGGAGGAGCGATTGCGTACGGGCACCCGCTTGGTGCGAGCGGTGCGAGGATTTTGACGACGCTCATTCATGAAATGAAGAAGCGGGATGTGGAGCATGGACTGGCGACGATGTGTATCGGCGTCGGTCAAGGCATTGCAACAGTTGTAAGAAATGTATAATGAAAAGGAGAGTGCACATGACGAGCAAGATTGAATATGAAGTGCGCAATCATATCGGCTATGTCACTTTGAATCGTCCTGATGTGTTGAACGGGTTCGATTACGAAATGTTGACGGAACTCGGCGACACGGTTGCCCAAATTCACGTCGACAAAGACGTGCGGGTCGTTATTTTTACCGGTGCCGGTGAAAAAGCGTTCAGTGCCGGGGCTGATTTGAAGGAAAGAAAAACATTAAATGACCAACAAGTCCGGCGCAATGTGAAAAAAATTCGCGATGTGTTCTCAGCGGTATCGGATTTGCCGCAGCCGACGATCGCGGCGATTAACGGATACGCGCTCGGCGGCGGCTTCGAGCTTGCGCTTGCCTGCGACTTTCGCATTTGCGTGAATGACACGAAAGTCGGCTTGCCGGAAACGAGCATGGCGATTATTCCGGGTGCCGGCGGCACGCAGCGTCTGCCGCGCCTGATCGGCGAATCGAAAGCGATGGAACTCATCTTGACGGCGCGCAAAATCAGCGCTGAAGAGGCATATGAACTCGGGTTGTTGACGAAAGTCGTTGCGCGCGGACAATTGATGGAAGCGTGCGAGACGTTTGCGGCTGAAATGTTGAGGAACGGTCCGGTGGCTTTGCAGCAAGCGAAATACGCGATCAAAAAAGGCATGAACGCTGATTTGCAGACGGGCATGGACATGGAGTCGAAAGCGTATGAATTGACGATCCCGACGCATGACCGCGTGGAAGCGCTGAAAGCTTTTAATGAGAAGCGTAAACCGCAGTTCAAAGGGGAATAAAGAAGGAGAAGGCTGATATGGAGAGTAACTTAAACACGCGATCCATGATTTTTACATTATACGGGGATTACATCAGCCATTACGGAAACGAAATCTGGATCGGTAGTCTCATTCGCTTGCTTGAAGCTTTCGGACATAATGAACCGTCGGTGCGCGCCGCCATCTCGCGTATGAACAAACAAGGCTGGGTACAGTCGCACAAAGTTGGCAACAAGAGCTATTACCGGCTGAGTGAACGCGGCGTCCGCCGCATTAATGAAGCGGCCGAGCGAATATTCAAGCTGCAGTCGGACGAATGGGACGGCAAATGGCGGATGCTCATGTACACGATCCCTGAGAGCAAACGAAACATCCGCGACGAACTCCGCAAAGAAATTGTATGGAGCGGGTTCGGCATGCTCTCAAGCGGTTTGTGGATCTCCCCGAACCGCCTGGAAAAGCAAGTCCGTGATTTGATTGACAAATATGACATCGCACCGTACGTTCATTTTTTTATCAGCCGCTATGGAGGTCCTCACGAAGACAGCAAACTTGTCGGAGAATGTTGGGACCTTGACGATATCAATCATCGCTATGAACGATTCATTGATTTTTACAGTAAGAAATACGTCATGGACAAAACACGCATTGCCAACGGAGAAATGGATGAAGGGGAATGCTTTGTCGAGAGAACGAAGCTCGTTCATGAATACCGGAAATTTTTATTCGTCGACCCAGGCATCCCTGAGCAGTTGTTGCCTGAAAAATGGCTTGGCCAATACGCGGCGACGCTTTTCAGCGATTATTACAAGGCGTTGGCTGAACCTGCAAGTGAATTTTTTGAATCGGTTTTTCGACAAGCTAATGAAATCGACAATCGAAACAGCGAATATGACGCGCTCAGCCATCCTTACATGATCGAAAAATAAGATTTCCTTAATATGACAAGATTTTGACGGTCTTATGACATTGTGATATGTTCTTAGTAGCTGGTAATAAAAATGAATCACTGTAAACCAATTGAGGTGAGCCGCACATGAAACCGGGAATGGAAGTCGGACAGAAAGCGACGATTCGGGCAAAAGTAACCCCTGATATGTACGCACAGTTTGAAGGCAATGTCGTTCACCCTGCGTATTCGACCGTTTCGATGGTCTATCACATGGAGTGGGCTTCCCGGCAAATTATTTTACCTTATTTAGAAGATCATGAAGAAGGCATTGGCGGAGCTGTCACGGCTAAACATCTTGCCCCGACCGCGGGCGGAGATACTGTTGAAGTGACGGCTACGTTGACGAAGTTTAAGGGAAGCGCGGTCATCACCGAAGTCGAAGTCCGCAATTCGAAAGAATTGGTCGGCAAAGGCGAAGTCACGCAATTTATTTTGCCGAAGGAGCAAATCAACAAGCGGCTGAACGATTGAAAGCGTTTTCTTTTTTGAGTGAGAGGAGAACGGTAGAATGCTGACATTTGAGAGAATCAAAGAGCACGAACAAGTCGTTTTTTGCAGCGACCCGGATTCGGGGCTGCAGGCGATCATCGCAATTCATGACACGACGCTTGGACCGGCACTGGGAGGCTGTCGGATGCGTCCGTACAAAAACGTCGACGAAGCGCTTGAAGACGTGCTTCGGCTATCGAAAGGCATGACCTACAAATGCGCGGCAGCGGATGTCGATTTCGGCGGCGGCAAATCGGTGATTATCGGGGACCCGCTCCGCGACCGAAACCCCGAATTGTTCCGGGCATTCGGTCAGTTCGTCGATTCGTTAAACGGCCGTTTTTATACAGGTACAGACATGGGAACTTTGCCTGAAGACTTTGTTGAGGCGATGAAAGAAACGAATTGTATCGTCGGAGTTCCGGAAGAATACGGGGGACACGGCGATTCATCCGTGCCTACGGCGCAAGGCGTCGTGTATTCGTTGAAAGCGACCTCGCAAATGTTGCGCGGCACGGAAAATTTAGCGAATCAAACGTTTGCATTGCAAGGGTTGGGGAAGGTCGGTTCGAAAGTAGCCAAACAGCTGCTGGACGAAGGAGCGCATTTATATGTATCCGATATTAGCCGGGAAGCGATCGATCGCGTAAAAACTTACGCGGAAACAACGCAAGGAACCGTGGTCGTTCTGGAAGGGGAC
>DASSOY010000083.1 GCA_035700025.1 Bacillales bacterium
GCGGGGCCGGCATGTCACACCGGCGCGTACAGCTGCTTTACAAAGGCGGAAACAAAGCCAGCGACGGTGGATCGTTTTGCGATCTTGAGCGAACTTGAGTCGGTCATCGCCGAACGCGAGGCCGAAAGGCCGGAAGGGGCGTACACGACTTACTTGTTCCGTGAGGGTGTCGATAAAATTTTAAAAAAAGTCGGCGAAGAAGCTTCCGAAGTGATCATTGCTGCGAAAAATCGCGATCACGAAGAATTAAAATGGGAAGCGGCCGATTTGTTGTATCATTTGCTCGTGCTGTTGCGTGAACAGCGGTTGCCGTTGGACGACGTCTTACAAGTTTTACAGAAACGCCATGAATCGAAATGAGCATTTTGGTAGACTTCCCCTTTTGCAAACGATAGCATATAATCAGCATAGAACTGTAAGGGGGATTCGTGGTGAGTGAAGACAAAATTTATGATGTCATCATTGCCGGTGCGGGACCGGCGGGAATGACGGCAGCCGTTTATGCATCTCGTGCAAATTTGGATACGCTTATGATTGAGCGCGGCATTCCCGGCGGGCAAATGGCGAATACGGAGGATGTGGAAAACTTCCCCGGCTTCACCCATATTCTCGGGCCGGATTTATCGAATAAAATGTTCGAGCACGCAAAGAAATTTGGGGCGGAATACGCTTACGGCGACATTAAAGAGATTCGGAACGACGGAGACATAAAGACAGTCGTGACAACGAAACAGGAATATCGGGCGTATGCCGTGATTGTAACGACCGGTGCGGAATATAAAAAATTAGGCGTGCCCGGCGAAGAAGAACTTGGCGGCCGCGGGGTGTCTTACTGCGCGGTATGCGACGGAGCCTTCTTTAAAGGGAAAGAACTCGTCGTCGTCGGCGGCGGAGATTCGGCGGTGGAGGAAGGCGTCTATTTGACGCGCTTTGCTTCGAAGGTGACGATCGTTCATCGCAGAGACGAATTGCGCGCGCAAAAGATTTTGCAAAAACGCGCGTTTGATAACGAGAAAGTCGAGTTCATCTGGAACCATACGGTGAAAGAAATTCTTGAAAAAGACGGCAAGGTCGGCAGTGTTCAGCTTGTCAATACACAAACGGGAGAAGAGCAAGAATTTCCGGCGGACGGCGTCTTCATTTACATCGGCATGAATCCGTTAAGCGAAGCCGTTCAGTCGCTCGGCATTACGAACGAAAACGGCTATATCGAAACGGACGAACGGATGGAAACGTCGATTCCGGGCATTTACGCAGCCGGCGACATCCGTGAAAAAGAGCTGCGCCAGATCGTTACGGCCACCGGCGATGGCAGTATTGCCGCCCAATCGGCGCAAGGCTACATCGAAACGTTGAAAGAAAAACAGCCGGTTTCTTAACCGTAACTCCCTTTTAATTCCACTGTAACAACAGTGAAACAATGAGCGGGTATTATAGAAAGTAAGAATTGACCCCCTTTTTATCATACACCTTTTGAAAGCACGGGATTTCTCCCGTGCTCTTTTTTTGTTTTGAGGATCATTCTCGTCTCTGCTCAAATCCATTCAGACTCTTGAGCGGTTACTCAAAACGGTTGAACCCATTCGTCACAAGGGTTTCGTTCCAGTTATGGAGCCTCGTGCGTGACGTAAGTGCCGGCCACAAAGTCGTGAATGGCTCGTTTGTCGCTTCTGAAGGCGACCATGAAAATGCTGACAATCAATGCAATTCCGAGCGTAAGAATGTAAATTAAGCCGGCGACGAAATTGCGAAGCAGCATTGTGCCTAGGCCGACCGGGCGGTCGTCCAAGCGGGTGATTCGAATGCCGCAGATTCTTTTCCCGACTGTATAGCCGGACCAAAAAATCGGGAGCAACAGCCCGTAAAGACAATCTACGATGTTTACGATGATCGAAGGATCGTCGTTGCCAAGAAAGGACAAAAACAAGAACAACACCCATAGAAGGATGCCGTCGAGAATTAACGCGAGCAGGCGGATCCAAAAACCCGCAGGTCGAACAACGCTTGATTGCATGGTCATCACCCTTTTCGGTTTTTTTTTATACGTATGTTGAAAAAAGAGCCGATGACCGTGCCTAAGCAAACTTTTTTCATGGATTAAGGGAATCGCCTTTGAGGCGGTTCAGGATTTTTGTGTAGCTTTTTTGAATTTGTTATTGGCGCCCGTGAAGGTTCTCGTTCCCATTTTTGCGCATAACGTAACAGAGATGGCGGCTTTGACGCCTCTTTATTTTAGGAGACTCGTAAATAATGAGAATTCTTCTTTTATTTCATTCGAACTGGCAACGCTCCTGTTGTATACTGGAAGAGAGGTGAAAAAGGTGCAAAGAATTGCGAACTGCCTGTTGCTTCACGATAACAAACTCTTATTGTTGAAGAAACCGAGCAAAGGGTGGTGGGTTGCTCCCGGAGGGAAAATGGAAAGCGGGGAATCCATCGTCGAGGCGGCCAAGCGCGAATTCCTTGAAGAAACAGGGCTGCATCTTAATACTCCGGTTCTCAAAGGCGTCTTCACTTTTCTTATCAAAGATCAAGGGAAAATGGTGGGCGAGTGGATGATGTTTACGTTTTTCGCCGATCGCTTTCATGGAACCCGGCTCGCCGAGAGCGATGAAGGAGAACTGGCATGGATTTCTGTGAACGAATGGGAATCGTTGCCGATGGCGGAAGGTGATCGCTATTTCCTGAGGATGATCTTGCAAAAGCCGGGCGTCGTTGTCGGAACTTTTACCTACACCTCTGAATATGAACTACTGGACTATCATCTAGAATCTCCATCGGACTGGTCGTATCCATCAATTTGTTAACGTGGGAGAGATCGTCATGGCAAAAGACATTCAAATGGTCATCATCACCGGCATGTCAGGGGCGGGGAAAACGGTAGCGATGCAAAGCCTGGAAGACCTCGGCTTTTTTTGCGTCGATAATTTGCCGCCGACGTTGTTGTCGAAATTCGTGGACCTGGTCAAAGAATCGGGAGACAAAACGAATAAAATAGCTGTGGTGATGGATCTCAGGGGACGGGAGTTTTTCGAGTCGCTCTTTGAAGCGATCGACCAGTTCAGCGAGGAAACGTCCGTCACGCCGCAAATCTTGTTTCTTGACGCGAAAGATTCGGTGCTCGTGCGCCGCTACAAAGAATCGAGACGGTCGCATCCGCTCGCGCCGAACGGCCTTCCGCTCGAAGGTATTCGTCTCGAACGCGGCATGTTAAGCGAAATGAAAGGGAAAGCGCAGCACTACATCGACACGACCGATTTGAAACCGAAGCGGCTTCGCGAAATGATCATTCAACGGTTTTCTGTGCCGAGCGAACACGGCTTTACGATTCAAGTGCAATCGTTCGGCTATAAATTCGGCATTCCGATTGACGCCGATCTCGTGTTCGATGTTCGTTTTCTGCCGAATCCGCATTATGTCGATCACATGCGTGAAAAAACAGGATTGGACGAAGAAGTGTCCGAATACGTGTTCAAATGGTCGGAAACGAAGAAATTTCTCGAGAAGCTGATGGATTTGCTGCAATATATGCTGCCTCACTACAAACGCGAAGGCAAATCCCAATTGATCATCTCGATCGGCTGCACCGGCGGCAAACACCGCTCGGTCGCTTTAGCCGAATATATCGCCAGAAACTTGTCGGATGATTATTCCACATTCGTGACCCATCGCGACATCGAAAAAGGAAAGGTACTTTCTGAATGAAGGACAAGAACAAGCCGAAACTCGTCGTTATCGGGGGAGGCACGGGACTGTCCGTCTTGTTGCGGGGATTGAAAAGGTTCCCCGTCGATTTGACGGCGATCGTGACCGTCGCCGACGACGGCGGAAGTTCGGGCATCTTAAGAAGTGAATTGGAAATTCCGCCGCCCGGCGACATCCGGAATGTTCTCGCGGCGTTGTCCGATGCTGAGCCGTTGATCAAGAAACTGTTCCAATATCGATTTCAAAACGGGAACGGTTTGAGCGGGCACTCGCTCGGCAACTTGCTGCTTGCGGGAATTACTTCCATTACCGGTGATTTTGTCTCAGGTATCCGCGAACTGAGCCGTGTGTTGAACGTCAATGGCATTGTGTTGCCGGCGGCCAATCACAGCATTGTGCTCAATGCCGTCATGAAAGACGGGACGGTCGTGGAAGGCGAATCGAAGATCCCGAAGATGAACAAAAAAATCGACCGGGTTTATTTGACACCAGACAACATTGAACCTTTGCCGGAAACGCTGGAGGCGATCAAACACGCAGATTTGATTGTGATCGGACCGGGAAGCCTGTACACGAGCATTTTGCCGAACTTGCTCGTTCCGAGACTGGGCGAAGCGGTTTGTCGGGCGCAAGCGAAAAAGGTATACATTTGTAATGTCATGACACAACAAGGCGAGACGAACGGTTTCACCGCTTCCGATCACGTTCAGGCCTTAGTCGATCATTTGCAATGCCAGTTTATTGACACGATCGTTGTCAATAATAAAAACATACCCGACGATATTGCCGAGCGTTATCAAGAGGAAGGAGCTTCGCCGGTGCGTTACGACGAAGAACGGCTGAAATCCTTTGGTTTTCAAGTGATCAGTGGTAAAATGATTCAATACGATCATTCGGTAGTGCGCCACAATGAGCGGAAAATTGCGAAGCTGTTGTACGCGATGGTGACTCCCGGATAAGAAGGTGAAAACATGTCTTTCGCGGCTGAAACGAAAAAAGAGTTGACGAGCGTGAAAGCCACCGGATCGCGGGCGCGTGCGGAACTTGCGGCTTTAATCCGAATGAACGGTACGCTTTCTTTCGGCGGCGGCAAGACGGTGCTCGACATTTCTACTGAGAACGCTGCCATCGCCCGTCACATTTACGAATTGATCAAAGTTGTCCGTTCGACGCCGGTCGAATTGCTCGTCCGTAAGAAAATGCGTTTGAAGAAAAACAACGTGTACATCGTACGGATTAGTCATGAAGCGAAGCTGTTGCTTGAAGATCTTGGCATCATTGATAAACATTTCACGTTCACCCGGAACATCTCTTTGGACTTGGTCAAAACGAAGAAACAAAAGCAAGCCTATTTGCGGGGCGCTTTTCTTGCCGGGGGTTCTTTGAATCATCCAGAGTCATCGTACCATCTGGAAATTTTCTCTTTGTATGAGGAACACTCACAGTCTTTGTTGAAAATGATGAACGAGTTCGATTTGCATGCGAAACTGCTGGAACGGAAAAAAGGTTACATCCTCTACATCAAAGAAGGCGAAAAGATTACGGAATTTCTCGGTCTCATCGGCGCCCACCGCGCGCTGTTGTTTTTTGAAGACATCCGCATTATGAAAGACATGAGAAACTCCGTG
Organism: Bacillales bacterium; assembly: GCA_035700025.1. Lineage (NCBI taxonomy): Bacteria > Bacillati > Bacillota > Bacilli > Caryophanales > Caryophanales bacterium. Next base: position 5,334 of record DASSOY010000083.1, read on the forward strand.
AACCGGCTCGTCAACTGCGACACCGCGAATTTGAACAAAACCGTCGGCGCGGCGATTCGCCAAGTCGAAGACATTCGACTGATTCAACATGAAATCGGGCTTGAAGCGCTGCCTGACAAATTGCGTGAAATCGCCGAACTCCGTTTGAAACATCAAGACGTAACGTTGACAGAGCTCGGAGAGTTGGTTGTAAGCGGAAAGATCAGCAAATCCGGCATTAACCACCGCTTACGAAAAATTTCCGACATTGCCGAGCGGATTCGTAAAGGAGAACCGGTTAAAAACCGATAAAAGAAGAAAGTGATCAAGGAAAGGAGGGCTGTGAATGGAAAAAGAAGTCACGGTCGAATTAAAAACGGGATTGCAGGCGCGGCCCGCCGCACTGTTCGTGCAAGAGGCGAATCGTTTCAGCTCTGATATTTTTCTAGAAAAAGGCGGAAAAAAAGTCAATGCGAAAAGCATCATGGGCATTATGAGCCTCGCGGTGGCTTGCGGGGAAACGGTAACATTATCGTCAAACGGCCAGGACGAAGCAAAAGCTTTGCAAGCCCTTGCGGATTTCATTAACAAAAAAGAATTGTAGGGACACCTCTCCGGCCGACGGGGAGGTTTTTTCTTTATCGGGTTTGGTAACGTATGCTTTGTGGAAGGGGAGACCTGTTATCGTTTTCGATCGGGCGTTTTCCGATAAAGGCGGGACATCGAAAGACGGAAATGCCGGCGTAAGCGGCTAAAGCAAAAAACGTGCGGTTATTCCCGCACGTTTTTTCTTATGATTTCTTATTTTTTTCGCTTTGATGGACGATGACGTCGTCGATCAATCCGTAGTCTTTCGCTTCTTGAGCGGACATGAAGAAATCGCGGTCCGTGTCCCGTTCGATGACTTCGAGAGGCTGTCCGGTACGTTCGGACATGATTTTGTTCAACTTCTCGCGCATTTTGATAATCCGTTTGGCGTGGATTTCAATGTCGGTCGCCTGGCCTTGTGTGCCGCCGAGCGGCTGGTGAATCATCACTTCGCTGTTCGGAAGCGCGAAACGCTTGCCTTTTGCGCCCGCATTCAGCAAAAATGCGCCCATCGAGGCTGCCATGCCGATGCAAATCGTCGATACGTCCGGTTTGATATGCTGCATCGTGTCGTAGATGGCCATGCCGGCTGAGATTGAACCGCCCGGACTGTTGATGTATAAAGAAATGTCTCTTTCCGGATCTTCTGCGCCGAGGAACAGCAGTTGAGCGACAATCGCATTCGCCACGTTGTCGTCGATCGGCGTGCCGAGCATGATAATGCGATCTTTCAAAAGTCTTGAATAAATGTCATAAGCGCGTTCTCCGCGGTTTGTCTGTTCAATGACTGTCGGGATCAATGGCATGGGAATTCCTCCTTCAATTTTTACAGGATGTTGGCAAAAGATGCTTTACCTAACCCTCATGTTACACAGAAGGTCAGGATAGGTCAAATATTATGTACGCCCGGTTTCCTTCTTCCATCATTCCCTCGAACCGTATTTTTAAACGTGTCGATCGGCTGAAGAAGAAACGAGGTATTGATGCCAATGATAACACATATGAGAGTAAAGAGAGAATCATGAACAATTGGAGAGGGAGTGTGGAAAATCAACAACCGGGCGGATCTCATACGGATCGCGTTAGCGATTCTCAGCGTAGTGAAGTTGGTGTTGTCTTCTTTCGGTATTGACTTGAAACAGGTCGTCATCAATGACATTGTCAATATTTTGGCGGGGGCGATGGCGGTATACGGATTCGTCAAGCATAACTTTATCGGCGAAAAAGGCGGTCGGCAAAAAGCCCACTTGAAAAAACAAGGGTTGTTGTAAAAAATCAAAGATCGCCGACGGCCATTAAACAGTTCCCTGTCAAGAAACGGTTCTCGTCGTTTTTCCGCTGCGGATCAAATACAAATGGATGAAGGATTCGATCGCGCTTAAAACGAGCGCGGCGATGACGGCTGCCGTAAACGTCACATCGATTTCCCTGAACATGTTCGCCGAAATGATCAACATGAGAAACAAGATAAAATCCGCGCCGACGCTGAGCCAGAGGGTTGATTTTATTGTAATCATATACTCCATGCCAACACCGAATAAGGCAAGAATCACGCCAAGTCCGAGCGGTTCATAAACGCTGGCGAAGTCCAAGCCGGGAAAGAGGTAAGTTAAACCGAGCATAGCGGCGGGCAATACGATCAATTTCATCAAAAGGCTTGTCATTGTTCATCCCTCCTATTTCTTTTAGAAAGCATGTCCAACTGCCGGAAATCTATGTGCCGCCTGCGAAAAACCTTGTTTGTCTTCCTTGGTTTGTCCATGCCGGGAATGCTTTTTTTTGCGATCGGGCATTGTCGATCATTTCGTTTGAAACGGGAGCTTTTTGTACATACTGCTCAAAAAAACCGAGGATGTGCGAAATGGATTTTTTTCGAGGCTGTTTGAACGGGTTATGGATGTCTGCGATTCTTTGGATGCTGATTTTCCTTGTTGTCCAACTCATTTTTCCGTAAAAGAAACCAAATACGACAAGGGTTCTGCTTATGCCCGTTCGGTTTCAGACCGCATCGAACACGATCGAGAGCCAGCTAAGGCGCCTAATCCAAGCAGAGGATTCGCACCAAACATGCACATCGTCAAAAATCATGGTGGGGTTGGCTTAATTCGGCTCGGGTTTCATTCCAACAGCCCCGTCGCTGCCCGAATGTCATAAAAAAAGCATGTCGAGAGAGATCTCGACATGCTTGAAACAGCCATGTGGACAAGAGCTTCAGCTCTTGTCTCGTCCTTCAAACAAAGCGCGCTCGGGAGGATTCGAACCCCCGGCACCTGGTACCGGAAACCAGTGCTCTATCCGACTGAGCTACGAGCGCATAACGATAACGACTTCAAATGCACAACGATTATTATACTGGATCTTCCGTCCGGATTCAAGAGGAAAATCCAACCGATTTCGTTGTTTCCGATCGTTGCGTACTCACGGTTTCCTTGAGCGTTTGAAAGCGGTTATAATTTGGGGGAGGGGGGAACGCAATGGAACTCGGATTGCTGCAACAGCAAACAACGAAACTCGTGATGACGCAGGAATTGAGGCAGGCCATCGCGCTGCTGCAATTTTCGCATCAAGAGCTGATCGATTTTATTCGCGAAGAGGAACTGAACAATCCTTTGATCGAAGTGCGCGAATCTTTCGTGGAAAGGCTTCCGGTCGTTTCTCCGTCGCGTTCGCCGCAACCTTTTTACGATCATGAAGGCATTTGCGCTCCGATGACGCTGAAAAACGATTTGTATCAACAAACGAGATGTTTACACATAAGCTCGGATCTGCGTGAGCGGGTTTTTTATTTAATCGATGCGCTCGATGAAGACGGCTATTTGCCGAAAACCATCCTTCCGCAAATGGCCGCAGAGTACGGGATTTCCGAACAGGCGGCGCAGGAATCGCTGGACGTCCTGCGACAGTTGGAACCGCCGGGGGTTGGTGCCCGTTCGCTTATAGAGTGCTTGCAACTGCAACTGCAGCGCAGCCATCCGGATAACGACCTCGCATTAACGATCATCGAACATGAATTGCCGCTGCTCGGTGAGCGAAAATGGCAGCAACTCGCCGATCGCTGCGATTCCTCGCTTGACGCGGTGAAAGAGGCGGCTCAGGTGATTCGTTCTCTTGTGCCGAAACCGGGAGCGGCTTATCAGCAATATGAACCGCATTATGTTCGTCCGGATTTGCTCGTCAAAAGAAATGAAGACCGTTTTGTCGTTACCTTATATGGAGACATGTCCTCTTACGTTCGTCTTAATCACCACTACCGTTCGCTGTTAAAAGGCAGCCCAAATGAAGCCTACTCATACGTTCGCCGGAAATACCAACGTCTGCTTTGGCTGCAAAAGAGCATCGAACAGCGGACAACCACACTGTTGCGGGTAGGGGAAAGCATCATTCGCCGGCAACATAAGTTTCTTGAAAAAGGAACGTCCGCGTTGGCACCGATGACATTGCGTGACGTCGCCGAAGATCTCGGTATCCACGAATCGACAGTCAGCCGGGCAGTGCGGAACAAGTGGATGCAAACGCCGTACGGGCTTCGTGAATTGAAATCTTTCTTTCCCTCGAAGGTTGCGTCACGGCAAGGGGAAACCTCATCGTCGCAAGTTAAAGCGCTCATGAGAACGATGATTCTCGCTGAGGACCTGACACGGCCGTTGTCGGATCGACAGATCGCCGATGAATTGCGGGACAGGCACGGCATTGAACTCGCGCGAAGAACCGTCGCCAAATACCGCGAACAACTGCACATTCCGCCTTCGGCCAAACGCCAATCATACCGAAAGGAGAAAGGATAGGACTTTTCTCCCGGTATGATTTCTTTATTTTACGAAAATACGAAGGACTCTAATTGCTGATTCCAGAATATTAACAATGTGGTAAAAACTAAGAGAACGGGTGAACCCTCATGAAGCATGTCGGCGAGGAAATCCGCAACCGGCGGAAACAACTTCGACTTACTCAGACGGACGTAGCCGGGGAAAACATGTCCATTAGCAAGTTGAGTAATATTGAAAACGGAAAGTTGCTGCCGGATCCTGCGACATGGAAGCATTTGCAGAAAAAACTAGGACTGAGTGAAGATCTGTTGAATCACAAGCAGGTACTCGACCAAATCCGGTTTATGCTCGAACAAGCGGAAACTTATGAAGCAACGCAGCTCATCGAAAGGGCGGAAGCGAAGTACCGTCAATGTATCGAACTGTGTGAACGTGCCCTGTTGTACGACAAAGCCGGCCAATGTTGCCGGAAGCTGGCCAACATCCAAATGAACAAAATGAACCATGCAAAAGCCATCGAAAGTTTGAAGAAAGCGTTGGAAATGTTTGAACGCACTGGAAATTGGGAACGAGCGGCCGAATGTGAAATGGCATTGACCCGGGTGTATTATCAGATGGAACAGTTCGAACGGGCGCTGCAGCTCGCACGCAGGACCTTACAGCGTATCCCGGAAGACGACGAGACATTGAAAGGGCGCGTCCATTACAACGTGGCTTCCGTTTGTTACCGTATGCAAATGTTCGACGAGGCGAACTTCGAATGTGACCAGGCGCTTTCTTATTTAAGAAAGGACGAAAAGCGATATCGGATGGCCGCGCTCATCTTGCAAGGTATTTTATTAAAAAGAGCAAGGATGTACACGTTTGCGGAAAACCGGCACGAAGAAGCCAAAACGCTCGCCTTGCAGTTGAACGACACGGGAAGTCTCGGCGTGTGCTGGCACAATCTTGGGGATGTGGCCATGGAAAGCGGCTTGTATGCCAAGGCGCAGGAATGCTTCAATACCGCCGTCGAGGTGAAGCGGGAAAACGGGGATCAGCAAAAGCTTGTACGCACTTATGCGTATATCGCCGAATTGTTTCGTCGGATGAACCGGCCTGAAGAAGCACTCAAATTGGCCGAGTGGGTATTGGCTGAAACGCGAAAGTCCCGCTTGAAAACCGATGAATTTCTGATCGTGAAAACACTGAGCTTGATATGGAAAGCACTCGGAGATGAACAACGATTTCTCGACTTGTCGTACAAAGCAATGACCCTTGCGGATCGACTTTCTTTTCGGTATGAAAAAGCCCAGCTGTTGGAACGAACGGCTCACTATTATCACGGAATCGGAGATGAAAAACGCTGCGTGGAGAAGCTGCACCAAGCTTTTCTCATAAAATCGGCTGACGAAGGGGAGGTGAAACAAGCATGAAAAAGCTGCTCATCGCCGTCTTGGCGTTGGCGCTCGCGCTCGGTGCCGGGAGCGCCTTCTTTTCTCCGACGGCCGCGATCGTCGCTGAAGATGAAATCGGCCCTTTTTAAATGACGGTTAAACCGGTCCTTTTGAGGGACCGGTTTTCTCATGAAAAAAACCAGCCCGTAAAAGGGCTGGGCTTGGGAATGAGAGAAAGAATTAGTAGACGCCAACCTGGTTCCAGGCGTTGGCGATCACGTTGTATTCGGATCCGTAGCCGTAGAGATCGGCGGCCGATTGAAGCAACGCGTAACGCGCGTCGCTGAAGTTCGACGTCGGCCCGAGGTACAAATTGAGCGCACGATAATAGATTTGTGCCGATTTGCTTCGGCCGATCTGACTCATCGTCAAGTAACCGGCTTTGTTCGGAATGCCGCTGTTTGTGTGCACGCCGCCGTTGTCGGAACTCGTGTACACGTACTCGCTCATATGGTCGGGCTGGCCGTATTTCGGAGGATTTTTCAAACTGCGCAAGGCGTCTCCGTAAACGCCGGGCGTGTACACTTCATCGCCGACGACGTAGCTTTCCCATTCGATAAGAACACCGAAGACGTCGGACATCGATTCGTTCAAGGCGCCGGGCTGGTCGTGATATTCGAGTCCGGCCGTTCTTTCCGTAACCGCATGGGTGATTTCGTGGCCGACGACGTCAAGGTCCCCGGAAAGCGGGCGGAAGGTAGAACCGTCTCCGTCACCATACACCATTTGCTGGCCGTTCCAGAACGCGTTGTTATAGTTGTAGCCGTAATGAACCGTCGAGCGGATCGTCGATCCGTAATTATCATAGCTGTTGCGGCCGAATCGATTATAATAGAAATCGTAGACGACACCGGCGTAATAGTTTGCATCGACGGCAGGGGCTTCGGAATATGCGGTGAACGCATTGTCGTAATCGACGAGGTAAGGACCGGGAAGCGCCGTTCCATTTTGCGCCGTGCGCGTTTCAATGACTCCGCTCATCGGTTTCGTGGTGTCGTATAAGTAATAATAGCCGCCCGATAAATACAGGTTGAGCGGTTTATAATCGCCCAGTACCCCGTACCCGTATCCGGTTGTCGGACCGTCGTATGCGACAGCATTGTATTTGTGCAAAATCGATCCGTCTTTTGCATCGACGAAGATTTGCCAATTGCCCGGTTCCGGCTGAATGAACTGCAAGACGACGTGATAGGCCAGTTTCGGAGTGCCTTCATCCTCGAAAATGACAAGCTGCACGTCTTCGTTCGTATTTTTTACTTCCTTTTTCTTCCCTGGAGCCGTTTCGATTTGCTTGTTTCCTTTTACGATCGTTTCAGCCTTCGTTAATCCGATCGCTTCCCAGCCGGCCTCAAGGGCTTCTTTTCTTGGAATCGCCGGTGTGACGGAATCCAATTTTTTGTCGAAGGAAGGGTCAACATCACCGTTTACTGCCCGCACGGTACCGTCTTTTCCGACGTGAACATAGAAATAGTTGCCTTCAACCGGTACGCCGTCGACCAGTTGCACAAACTTGAAATGTTTCATGCCGAGATCGTCCGTCGTCGTTTGTTCGAGCCGCAAATCTTGCTTCGGATTGAGATGGAAAAGGTCTTGGTGGTTTTTGATGTACGTTTTTACGTCTTTGGCGTTTCGGATGTTGCCGCCTGACAACACACCGGATAAGAACTCGAGTTGTTGATGATTCTCGCTCCATTCGGCCAAGAAATGATCGCCGGTTTGCTTCTTCATTGCATCCAAGGCTTCGTTCGCTTGAGAAGAACCGTTAGCAGCCGCATAGGACGGCAGCGACAAACTGAGCGACAAGGCGACGGTCGAGAGAGTAACCAAGCTTTTCTTCATGTTCAACCTCCTGTAAGATGATTTAGAGAACTCGCGAGAATTCTCTTTCGCTTACTGGATTCGTTGTTTTCCGGCAAAATGCCTGTCATCACGCATTACGAAAAAACGGGTTCAAAAATTTTACGAAACCTGAGCATTTCCCGGGAAATTTTTGTAGAAATTTGAAGAATCCGGTCTCATCGTGAAAAATCGGGACAAAAGTTTTCGAGATTTGGGAAATCCGTAGGAAACAAGGGGAAATAGCCGCATAAGTTAGGGCTTATTTCCTATCTCGGACGGAAATGATAAAATAAGCGTGCAACGTTGTGGAACGAGGGGGCGGCAGGATGATCGTGCATTTTTATACAAAAAAAGGATGTCCGCTTTGTGATGAGGGAAAGGCGATCACGGAAACGTTAGCCCGAGAATTCGCCTTTGAATTCAAAGAAATTGACATTTACGAAGACGACGAATTGCTTGAACAATACCAGTTGATGATACCGGTCGTCGTTGCCGACGGCACACAATTAGGGTTCGGGAAGTTGTCGGAGCAGGAGTTGCGTCTAGCGTTTCAAAACTTGTTAAGCGGGTAAAAAGGTTCACAAAGCGTTCATTTTCTGTTATAATTTTCTGCAGGTGGAAAACCGCTCTTTTTTTATCGGTTTGAGGGACAAAAAATGACCACGCGGGACATCATGAGTCCCGACAGAAGGTGAAACTGTGGACCATGTCATGGCGCTTCAAAAAAAATTGCTTCCGGATCTGCTCGCGGTGATGACGAAGCGATATCGCATCCTTCAATACCTTCGCCTCATGGGGCCGATCGGAAGGCGCAGTCTTTCGGCGAGTCTAGGGATGACGGAACGGGTGCTTCGCGGCGAGGTGGAATTTCTGAGCAAGCAAGGCCTGACGATCACCACCGGCCAAGGCATGATGTTGACGCCGGAAGGTGAAAAGCTGTTGGACGGTCTTGAGGAAACGATGAAACAAGTTTCCGGATTGAGCGACCTCGAGCAAGCGTTGCGCCGGAGGCTGAACGTGAGGGAAGCGATTGTCGTGCCGGGCGACAGCGATCGCGAACCGTGGGTGAAGAAGGATCTCGGCCGGGCGTGTGCGGCGTTGTTAGGCCGTGCGCTAAGGGAAGAGAACGTGATTGCCGTCGCCGGAGGCACAACGGTGGCGGAAGTGGCGGAGCTGATGCGGCCGGTTCGCGGGAAGCGGACGCTGTTCGTGCCGGCGCGCGGAGGATTAGGGGAGCGCGTGGAGAACCAGGCGAACTCGATCTGTGCGCGGATGGCGGAGAAGGCGGAAGGCAGCTACCGGTTGCTGCATGTGCCGGATCAGTTGAGCAACGGAACGTATGAGACGTTGGTCGAGGAGCCGGGCGTGAAGGAAGTGCTGGCGTTGATCCGCAGCGCCGACGTCGTGATCCACGGCATTGGCGAGGCGCTGACGATGGCGAAGCGGCGAAAGTCGTCGCCGGAGTTGTTACGGAAGCTGGAAGTCGAGGGTGCCGTTGCGGAAGCGTTCGGCTATTACTTTGACAGCGGAGGCAACGTTGTGCACAAGGTGAAGACGATCGGTTTGCAGCTGGAAGATTTGCAGGCGAAGAAAACGGTCATTTCGGTGGCCGGCGGAAGTTCGAAAGCGGAAGCGATCGCGGCGTTTTTTGAGAAAAGTCCGCCGTCGGTGCTCGTCACCGACGAAGGGGCAGCTTCCGCGCTCGTATCGCGGTCTGTTGAAAAATGATCATTTATGGAAAATGAACAAAGGAGATGAAGGGGAAATGGCAACGAAAATTGGCATTAACGGGTTTGGGAGAATTGGAAGGAACGTGTTTCGCGCGGCATTGAAGCATCCGGAATTGGAGGTTGTCGCGGTGAACGACTTGACGGACGCGGAAATGCTCGCCCATTTGCTGCAATACGATACCGTTCATGGAACATTGGATGCGAACGTGGAAGTCAACGGCGAAAACCTTGTCGTTGACGGAAAGGAAATCATCGTAAAATCTGAGCGTAACCCGGCGGACCTTGGTTGGGGAGATCTCGGCATTGAAATCGTCGTTGAATCGACCGGTCGGTTTACGAAACGTGATGACGCTGCGAAGCATTTGGATGCGGGTGCTAAGAAAGTAATCATCTCCGCTCCGGCAAAAGAAGAAGATATTACGGTTGTTATGGGTGTGAATGAAGACAAGTATGATGCTGGAAGCCACCATGTCATTTCCAACGCATCCTGTACGACGAACTGTCTTGCTCCTGTTGCCAAGGTACTGAACGACAAATTCGGCGTGCGCCGCGGGATGATGACAACGGTACACTCGTACACGAATGACCAGCAAATTCTTGACTTGCCGCACAAAGATTACCGCCGGGCTCGTGCAGCGGCAGAAAACATCATTCCGACGACGACAGGTGCTGCCAAAGCGGTATCGCTCGTCCTGCCGGAGCTTGAAGGCAAATTGACGGGCATGGCGATGCGCGTGCCGTCGCCGAACGTTTCAACGATCGACCTTGTGGCGGAACTTAATCGAAACGTAACGGTAGAAGAAGTCAATGCCGCATTGAAGGAAGCTGCCGAAGGTGACTTGAAAGGCATTCTCGGTTACAGCGAAAAGCCGCTCGTATCGAGAGACTATAACGGAAACGAACTTTCATCGATCGTCGACGCGCTTTCAACGCTCGTTCTCGAGGACAATCTGGTTAAAGTGATTTCCTGGTACGACAACGAAACTGGTTATTCCAACCGGGTCGCAGACCTTGCGAGCTACGTCGCCGAACAAGGCTTATAAGTCTCCCTTTCGTCCGCGCTTTCGGCGCGGGCGATTGTGGCATTTGCCGAACCGATAAGGTAGACTAAGGCTAGAGTCCGTAAGGGAGGAATTCGTTTGTCGATGAATAAGAAAACGATTCGAGATCTTGACGTAAAAGGCAAGAAGGTGTTTTGCCGGGTCGATTTCAACGTGCCTATGAAGGATGGAGAAATCACTGACGAAACAAGAATCCTTGCAGCCTTGCCGACCATTCAATATTTGATCGCTGAAGGGGCGAAAGTTATTTTATCGAGTCATTTGGGCCGGCCGAAAGGAAAAGTCGTCGAATCCTTGCGCCTTGATCCTGTCGCCCGAAGGCTGAGTGAACTGCTTGTCAAGCCAGTAGAAAAACTAGACGACGTCGTCGGTCACGAGGTAACGAAAGCTGTTGCTGATATGAACGACGGAGACGTTTTGCTGCTTGAAAATGTCCGTTTCCATCCGGGTGAAGAAAAGAACGACCTTGAATTGTCGAAAGCGTTCGCGGATCTCGCCGAAATTTTTGTGAATGATGCTTTTGGCGCCGCTCATCGTGCGCACGCCTCGACAACCGGAATCGCTCAATACATACCAGCGGTTGCCGGCTTTTTGCTGGAAAAGGAATTAAACACGCTCGGAGCGGCAATGGAAGCGCCGGAACACCCGTTTACGGCTATTATCGGAGGGGCGAAGGTCAAAGACAAGATCGACGTCATCGACAACTTGATCGGAAAAGTCGATCATTTGTTGATCGGCGGCGGTCTTGCCTACACTTTCATTAAAGCTCTTGGTCACGATGTCGGAAAATCGCTTTTGGAAGAGGATAAGATTGGGCTTGCGCAATCGTTTCTCGACAAAGCGGAAAAGAAGGGAACAACTATTGTGCTTCCGAAAGACGTTGTTGTCGCCGACGACTTTTCCGATGAGGCGAACACGAAAACGGTGAAGATTGACAGCATTCCGTCCGACTGGGAAGCTTTGGACATCGGTCCGGAAACGCGGGAAGCGTTCCGGGAGATTATTTTACAATCGAAATTGGTCATTTGGAACGGCCCGATGGGGGTGTTCGAGCTTGCTTCGTTCGCTAATGGTACGCAAGCAGTGGCGCAGGCGCTCGCGGATGCGAGAGAAGCTGTAACGATCATCGGGGGCGGCGACTCAGCAGCGGCGATCGAGAAATTCGGCTTGGCAGCGGAAATGGACCACATTTCGACCGGCGGCGGGGCTTCGCTTGAACTCATGGAAGGCAAGTTATTGCCGGGCGTAACAGCATTAAACGACAAATAAGAGGTGAGCCGATGCGAAAACCGATTATTGCAGCAAACTGGAAGATGAACAAAACGATCGATGAAGCGAAATTGTTTATTCGAGAGATCGTCGGAAAAGTGCCGAAGGCAGAAAAAATGGACACCGTTGTCTGTGCTCCGGCTTTGTTTTTGGATGCGCTTGTGAAGGAAGCTGCGGGCAGCGACGTGCATATCGGCGCGCAAAACATGCACGATCAAGAGAGCGGCGCATTTACGGGCGAAATCAGCCCGGTCGCGTTGAAAGATCTCGGTGTGACGTATGTGATTCTCGGGCATTCGGAACGGAGACAATTGTTCGGCGAAACAGACGAATTTGTGCATAACAAAGTTCGCGCAGCGTTTGACCATGATTTGGTGCCGATCGTATGTGTCGGCGAAACACTGGAAGAGCGTGAAGCAGATCAAACGGAAAAAATTGTGCGTGAACAAGTAGAGAAAGATCTTGAAGGTCTTTCTGAGCAGGAAGTGCAGCGGACGGTTATTGCCTACGAACCGATTTGGGCGATCGGCACAGGAAAATCTTCTTCTGCAGAAGATGCGAATATGGTTTGTGCTTATATCCGCCGCGTACTTGCTGAAAAATTCGGATCAAAAACGGCTGAAGCTGTACGCATTCAATACGGCGGCAGCGTAAAGCCGGCAAACATTGAGGGTTTCATGGCGCAATCGGATATCGACGGAGCACTTGTTGGCGGTGCCAGCTTGGAAAGCGAATCGTTCCTGCAATTGTTGGAGGCGGGGCAACATGTCTAAACAACCGACAGCGCTCATCATTCTTGACGGTTTCGGATGCCGTGAGGAAACGAAGGGCAATGCGGTCGCACAAGCTGAGAAACCGAATTTTACTCGTTACTGGAACGAGTTTCCGCACACGCATTTGCGGGCGGACGGCGAAGCCGTTGGGTTGCCGGACGGACAGATGGGCAACTCCGAAGTCGGCCACTTGAACATCGGTGCCGGCCGTATCGTTTATCAAAATTTGACGCGCATCAACTTATCGATCAAGGAAGGCGATTTTTTTGAAAAAGAACCTTTCTTGCACGCGATTGAGCATGTGAAAAAATACGGTTCGCGGTTGCACATTTTCGGGTTGTTGTCGGACGGCGGAATTCACAGTCACAGTGAACACCTGTATGCTTTGCTTCGCTTGGCGAAGCAGCATGATGTGGAAGATGTGTTCGTTAACGCATTTCTCGACGGCCGCGATGTCGGTCCGCAGTCTGCGGTCGATTACATTCATGAATTGCAAGGGAAAATCGACGAGTACGGCGTTGGTACAATTGCCACGTTGTCCGGGCGCTACTATGCGATGGACCGCGATAAGCGCTGGGATCGTGTAGAGAAGGCTTACCGTGCGTTGGTGTACGGGGAAGGCCGCCAATACAAAGATCCTATTGAAGCGGTTGAAGATTCCTATAAAGAAGAGGTTTACGATGAATTTGTCGTGCCGACGGTCATTACACGCGAAGACGGCAGCCCGGTTTCGACGGTTCAAGATAACGACGCCGTCATCTTTTTCAACTTCCGCCCGGACCGCGCGATTCAGCTGTCTCAAGTTTTTACAAATCGTGATTTCGATGGATTTGAACTTGGGGAAAAGGCACCGAACAACCTTCATTACGTAACGATGACGAAATACAGCGACACGGTGAACGGTGAAATTGCTTTCGGTCCCGTAGATTTAAAGAATACGTTTGGCGAAGTGGTCGCCAACAATAACTTGAACCAGCTTCGGATTGCCGAAACGGAGAAATATCCGCACGTCACTTTCTTCTTCAGCGGCGGACGTGAACAAGAGTTTCCCGGGGAGAAACGCCTGCTTATCGATTCTCCGAAAGTGGCAACGTATGATTTGCAGCCGGAGATGAGTGCTTACGAAGTTACCGATGCGCTTGTGAAAGAAATAGAGGCAGACAAGCACGATGCGATCATCCTGAACTTCGCCAATCCCGACATGGTCGGCCATTCCGGAAAATTGGAACCGACGATAAAAGCGGTCGAAGCCGTAGATGACTGTCTGGGCCGAGTGGTCGACGCTTTGTTGAAGAAGAACGGGGCGGCGGTCATTACTGCGGACCACGGGAACGCGGATGAAGTCGTGACGCTTGAAGGCAAACCGATGACGGCCCATACGAAAAACAAGGTGCCGGTTATCGTAACAAAACAAGGCATTGCATTGCGGGACGGCGGCATTTTAGCTGACCTGTCGCCGACGCTGCTTGATTTGCTTGATGTCGATCAACCGGAAGAGATGACGGGACGGTCGTTGATTGAGAAGAAAAATCGTTGACCACAATTCATCAATTAAAGGAGTTATCGAACCATGTCCATGATTACGGAAGTTTACGCAAGGGAAGTGCTGGATTCACGCGGGAACCCGACGGTGGAAGTCGAAGTCTTTCTGGAATCAGGCTCAGCCGGACGAGCGCTCGTGCCAAGCGGGGCATCGACCGGGGAATACGAAGCTGTTGAATTGAGAGACGGCGATAAAGATCGTTATCTCGGAAAAGGGGTCTTGAAAGCCGTCGAAAACGTGAATGAAAAAATGGCACCGGAGCTGCTCGGTGTCGAAGCGTTGGATCAAGTCGGCGTCGACAAGCTTTTAATCGAGTTGGACGGCACGGAAAACAAAGGCAAATTCGGCGCGAACGCGATTCTTGGCGTATCGATGGCGGTGGCGCATGCGGCAGCCGATGAAGTTGGATTGCCGTTGTACCAATACCTCGGCGGATTCAATAGCAAAACGCTGCCGACACCGATGATGAACATATTGAACGGCGGCGAGCATGCCGACAACAACGTCGACATTCAAGAGTTTATGGTGATGCCGGTCGGTGCTGAGAACTTCGCCGAAGCGTTGCGTACGGGTGCAGAAATCTTTCACCACTTGAAGAAAGTACTGCAGGCGAAAGGCTACAACACAGGTGTAGGCGATGAAGGCGGCTTTGCTCCGGACTTGTCGTCCAACGAAGAGGCGATTCAAACGATTCTCGAAGCGGTCGAGAAAGCCGGCTATAAAGCGGGCGAAGATGTGAAAATCGCGCTTGATATTGCGTCTTCGGAAATGTACGAGGCCGGCAAGTACCACTTGAAAGGCGAAGGCGTGACGAAGACGTCGGAAGAAATGATCGAGTACTATGCAGAACTCGTGGAGAAATATCCGATCGTTTCAATTGAAGACGGCTTGGACGAAAACGACTGGGACGGTTGGCAGAAGCTGACGGAACGTCTTGGCGGCAAAGTGCAGCTCGTCGGCGACGACTTGTTCGTCACGAACACGAACAAGTTGGCCGAAGGGATCAAGAAGGGCGTCGGCAACTCGATTCTCGTGAAAGTCAACCAAATCGGTACGCTCACAGAAACGTTCGATGCGATTGAAATGGCGAAACGCGCCGGCTACACGGCGGTCATTTCGCATCGTTCCGGCGAGACGGAGGATACGACGATCGCCGACATCGCGGTCGCGACAAACGCCGGCCAAATCAAGACGGGCGCGCCTTCGCGCACCGATCGCGTCGCGAAGTACAATCAATTGCTGCGGATCGCCGACGACCTGAATGGAATCGGGGAGTATGCAGGCGTGAACGCTTTTTACAACCTGTCGAAATAACGCAAAAGCGCACTGAAATCATAGATTTCGGTGCGCTTTTATATTGTTAATTTTGTGAAAATTAGTAGTTGACAAAATATAAGGCTTGTACTACACTCGAACTAACGAAATATATTGTCGACAATACACAATACACTATGCACAAATGAACGAAACCGAATGAAACGATCATGATGACGCACTTTTCACGACGGCAACGCTTGTTTGAAAGTGCGTCGACTTGCGGGGGATGAGGGTGGAATTAACGGCTGAACAACGAGGTTTGCGGGAAAGGTTCATCGATACTTTCGGTTATTGGCATGAGTTGTGGAACGATCTTTTGGCGGAAGATCCGGTTTTCTTTGAAGCGTACGTAAATTTTGGCGGTGTCCCTTGGAAGCGCAATCATTTGCCGCCGAAGGTGAAAGAATTCATGCATATTGCCGTTGATGTTGCGGCGACTCACATGTATGAACCCGGTGTTCGCGAACACATCAGCAACGCGCTTAAACTTGGCGCAACGAAAGCAGAAATTATGGAAGTTTTCGAGCTCACGAGTACGTTAGGCATCCATGCGTGTAATTGCGGCGTACCGATTCTCGTCGATGAACTCGAGAAAACCGGTGTGCCATTGGATCGGAATCTTTCGGAACGGCAAGAACAGCTGAAACAAGAATTTACCGACAAACGCGGCTATTGGAATCCGTTTTGGGATGACCTTCTTGTGTTGGACACTGATTTCTTTGCATCGTACATTCATTTTTCATCGATTCCCTGGGAGCATGGCGTGCTGGAGCCGAAAGTGAAAGAGCTCGTTTACACCGCTTTCGATGTAGCTTCCACGCATATGTTTGCGCCGGGCTTGCGCCAACATATCCGAAACGCGCTGGCCTGCGGAGCGACGAAAGAAGAAGTCATGGATGTCATTGCGATTGCGTCAACGCTCGGCATTCACGGCTGCCATCTTGGGGTACCGATCCTCGTCGACGAATGGAAGAAGAGAGACCACGAATAAGTGGCATAGGGCTATACGTATTGGGGAGGAGAAGGAATGACGGACGGACATACAGAAAAGGTCGGCTTTATCGGACTCGGAAATATGGGCGGGCGTATGGGCAGGTGCATCCTTCAGAATGGGCAAACGCTTTTCGGCTATGACGTGAATCCGGAACAGTTGAACATTCCCGGGTTACAAGCGGCAGGAAGCGTCGGTGAACTCGTGCAAACAGTGGATATCGTCTTGCTCTCGCTTCCGAGCAGCGCGATCATAGAAAAAATCGTTCTAGGCGAAAATGGGGTTTTCGATCACGCACGGGAAGGACAAATCGTCGTCGATTTAAGTACAGCGCGCGTTTCGTCAAGCCGGGCGATCCATGATGCGCTTGCTGGAAAAGGCGTCAGCTTTCTTGATGCCGGCATTTCGGGCGGGGCGAAGCTTGCGGAGAAAGGTGAGCTGACGCTGATGGTCGGCGGAGACGCCGAGGGTCTCGAAAGGGTGCGGCCGATCCTCGAACTGTTCAGCAGCCATATCTTTCACATGGGCGGGAGCGGCTCCGGCCATGCAGCGAAAATCTTAAACAACTTTTTGAACGGAATCAGCTTGGCGGCAACAGCCGAGGTGATGGTTGCAGCGAAAAAAACCGGCCTCCATTTAGAGACTTTCTTGAACGTTGTCAACAACAGCAGCGGCGTCAATTTTGCAACCATCAACCGGTTTCCGTTCATCATTAAAGGTGATTATCTCGAAGGCGGCTTGACCGGCGAACTGATGGCAAAAGATCTTCATTTGTATCTGGAGTTGATCAAAGAGCTCGGGGTCGTCAGCTTTCAAGGGGCGAGTTGTCTCAATGCGTTTGAGGTCGCCAACGGCATGGGTTACCGCCATGAAATCAGCAACAAAGTCGTCGACGCTATAGGAGATTTAGCCGGCGGCGTTCGATTACACAAGGAGGGTTAAGGATGGAGGTTGTAAGAGGAAGAGCAGGGAAACCTTCGGAAAACCGTACGGCCACGTTCACGGGCAAAGTATGGGGGGACGGCATCCTCAGTACGGGCAACGTCACCGTAAATGACGTCTATTTCGAGCCGGGAGCGCGCACAAACTGGCACAAGCATGAAGAAGGGCAGCTGCTTCTCATTCAGCATGGCGCCGGTTATGTCGTCAACGAAGCCGGCGATGTTCTCGCTGTTAGAGCGGGGGACAAAGTGTTCATCCCGGCAGGGGAAGTGCATTGGCACGGCGGGGCACCGGATTCGTACATGCTTCATACGGCGATTTCATTAAAGAAGACGGAATGGCTGCATCCTGTATCTGATGACGATTACGAAAAGGCAGGCAAGGAATAAACGATCACGGAGATGAAGGAGGACTATTAGTGGGAAACAAATTTGACGAAGGTCTTGAAGTGAGAAGAAGTGTGCTGGGAAGCGAGTATGTTGATAAGGCTTTGAAAAACGTTGATGCATTCAACGAACCGATTCAGAAATTGGTAACCGAATATTGCTGGGGAGAGGTTTGGACGCGTCCGGGATTGACGAGAAAGCAGCGCAGCCTGATTAACTTGTCAATGATCACCGCCTTGAACCGCCCTCACGAATTGAGAACCCATGTCAAAGGGGCTCTCAACAACGGTTGTACGCCTGAGGAAATTCAAGAAGTTTTTATGCAATGCGCCATTTATTGCGGGGTGCCTGCTGCCCTTGACAGCTTTAGAATTGCGACGGAAGTGCTGAAAGAATCTCAAGAATAATTTTTCAATAAAATTTGTACCGAGGAGGCGCACAGGTGAACAAAAGAGGGTTGTTGATCGGCGGTGAAGAAATCTTCACAAGTTCGTCGTTCCCCGTGAAAAACAAATGGACGGGTGAAGTCGTTGCTCACATTGCCAGCGCGGAGAAGTCGCATGTGGATCTCGCGGTGGACACGGCCAGCGAAACTTTTAAAAAAGATCGCTTTTCGCCTTATGACCGTTACGAAATCTTAAACCGCACCGCCCAGCTTATGCGGGAGCGCAAAGATCAGTTCGTGGAAGCGTTGGTGCTCGATGTCGGTAAACCGATCAAAGAAGCGCGAGTGGAAGTGGACCGGGCGATCCAGGTCATGATCTTGTCTTCGGAAGAAGCGAAAAGAATCGGCGGCGAAGTCGTACCGCTCGCGGCAAGTCCGGGCAATCAAAAGAAAATGGGCTACTACGTTCGTGTCCCGATCGGCGTTATTTGTTCAATCACGCCGTTCAACTTGCCGTTGAGCTTGTCGTGCCATAAGTTAGGTCCGGCGATTGCCTCAGGCAATACGGTCGTCTGGAAGCCGGCCTCGAATACGCCGTTATCGGCCTATTTGCTGTACGAAGCTTTGGCAGACGCCGGGCTGCCGGCCGGTTATGTGAATCTCATTTGCGGTTCCGGTTCGACCGTCGGGAAATGGCTGATGGAAAATGAAAAGATCGGCAAATATACGTTTACGGGAAGTTCAGCCGTTGGGAAATATATATCTGAAAACAGCGGCTTGAGAAGCGTTTCTTTGGAACTCGGCAACAACTCGCCGAACATTGTCCATCACGACGCCGATCTTGATCATGCCGCGAAAATGTGTGCCAAATGGGGTTTCATTAATGCCGGTCAAACTTGTGTTTCGGTCCAAAGAATTTTGGTGCACAAAGATGTGAAAGATGCCTTCGTTGAAAAGCTCGCGGAATGTACGTCACAGCTCGTGGTCGGTGATCCTTTTAACGATGCTACCGACATCGGTCCGCTTATTAGTCAATCGGAAGCGGTTCGTATCAAGGAATGGATCGACGATGCGGTCGCGCAGGGGGCGAAGATTGTCATTGGCGGGGAACTCGACGGGCCGGTGGTTCAGCCTACGGTGCTCGATCTGGTGACGACCGAGATGAAAGTCGCCTGCCAGGAAATTTTCGGACCGGTACTTTCCGTCATGACCTACGAGGATCTGGACGATGCCATTGAGGAAGCGAACGATACCGCCTACGGCTTGCAATCGGCCATTTTCACAACGAATCTCAATACAGCGATGGATGCAGTAAACAAACTTCACACCGGCGGCGTCGTTGTGAATGATGCCTCGACATTCCGTTCAGATTTAATGCCGTACGGCGGAATCAAAAACAGCGGCATCGGCAAAGAAGGCCCGAAATACGCCATCGAACAAATGACAGAGATGAAGATGGTTGTGATCCATCTCTAACGATCTCCTCTAGATTCCTAGAAAATTTTTATATGGGATTATGCTATAATCCAACTATACATATAAAAATTCAAATAATCAGGAAATTGAGGAAGGATTTTGGATAAGATGAAATTTGATAAGCTGACTTTATCGCAAAAGATTGCAGAAGACGTCGCCAGTCAAATTGTCGTCGGCAAATTGAAACCCGGCGAACGATTGATCGAAGATGAGCTCACGGAGATTTACGGGACAAGCCGTTCACCGATTCGGGAAGCGCTCTATTTGCTGGAAATTCAAGGCGTTGTCGAACGAATTCCGCGAAAAGGCGTTTTCGTGAAAAAGTATACGAAAAAAGAAATTTATGATTTGTACGATGCGATTTACAGCATTCAGGAAGTTGTCTTGTATAAAGGAATGGAAACGTGCACGCAAGATCAATTGGATGAAATGTATGCGATTCTTGAGAAAATGGAAACGTTTATCGAAAAGAAAGATTTCAAACAATGCTTTTTGCTGATCGAGGACATTCAACTGAAATTGTTTGAGCTGCCGAAAAATCAAACGTTCATCGACATTTACCAACGGTTGAACAAACGCTGGACAACTTTTCGCTACTTGTCGTTGTCCCATCCGACAAGCTTGGTGCGGTCAATGAGGGAATACAAAGGCATCGTTGAAGCAATCGAAAACAAAGAAATACAGTTAATCCGAGAGATTTTACACATGAAAATGACCAGAGGCTTATCTGTGCTTGAGAGAATCATTGAGAGCCGCGAGGAACAGGATGTGACGGGTTAATGGCGGTTCTCTCGGCTTATATACTGTCGACAATATATAATGTTCAATCGATAATAAATCCGAACAACGGTTAAAGTTGAGAAAGGTGGCTGACATGGCAGCAGTTGAATGTAAAATCGGCCTCGTTGGCATTGGGAACATGGGCTATCATTTTGCCAGACGGCTGTTGGAAAACGGCTGTCAACTCGTCATTCACGACAAAGACGAAGAAAGACTAAAAGCTTTCGAAAGCTTTGCAGGCGCTGAAATCGTACATTCTCCGAAACACGTAGCGGACGAAGCGGAGATTGTGTTTGTCAGTTTGCCGACGCCGTCGGTTGTCAGTATCGTCGCTTTAGGAGAAGACGGTTTAATTCATGGAGAGAAAATGAAAACGTATGTCGACCTGTCGACGACAGGTCAATCGAAAGCGAAAACAATCGCTGCCAAGTTAATTGAAAACGGCATCGCGGTACTCGATTCTCCTGTCAGCGGCGGCGTTCCCGGTGCGGAAAAAGGAACGTTAGCGGTCATGGTCTCCGGTGCAGAAGAAATTTTTACAAAAGTCGAACCG